>JBFZCS010000025.1:0-15454 GCA_041307825.1 Azonexaceae bacterium | reverse complement strand
CGAAATGCTCGCCGGCTACCGGCGAGAACCAGTCGCCCTGGCGGAAATCAACGTTTGCGCCGAGCTGGCCAGCGTTGTTGCGGGCCACGGAAATGGCCTCGGGCGAGAGGTCGACCGCGACAATCTCCGACCGGGGGCATTCCAGCGCCAGCGATATGGCGACGATGCCGGAGCCGGTGCCAAGGTCGAGGATTTTCGGGTTGGCGAGGCCGGACAGCCTTTCAAGTGCGAGGTCGATCAGGACTTCGGTTTCCGGGCGCGGGATCAGTACCGCCGGCGACACCTGAAAGACGCGGCCGCGAAATTCCGCCTCGCCGACGATGTAGGCCAGCGGCTCGCCGGCCGCGCGACGGTCGACCCATTCGGCGAACTGTGCGTAGTCTGGCGCGTTGACCGGCGTTTCCGGGCGCGCCAGCAGATCGGTGTGCGAGCAGCCGCTGGCGTATTGCAGCAACAGCCGCGCATCGAGCCGGTCGATGCGCTGCCTTGCTGCGGTCAACGCCTCAAAAAGGGTCATTTTCAGTTCTGCTCGGCCAGTTCGGCCAGCAGGTCGGCCTGATGTTCGGCGGCCAGCGCGCCGAGCAGCTCGTCCATGTCGCCATCCATGATCGCGGCGATCTTGTACAGCGTCAGGTTGATGCGGTGGTCGGTGACCCGGCCCTGCGGGAAGTTGTAGGTGCGGATGCGTTCGGAGCGGTCACCGGAGCCGATCAGGCTCTTGCGCGTGCTGGAAATATGGGCTTGCTGGGCACGTACCTGGACATCCTTGATGCGCGCCGCCAGCACCTTCATGGCCGAGGCCTTGTTGGCGTGCTGCGAACGGCCATCCTGACATTCGGCGACGATGCCGGTCGGGATATGCGTGATGCGCACCGCCGAATCGGTCTTGTTGATGTGCTGGCCACCGGCGCCGGAAGCACGGAAGGTGTCGATGCGCAGGTCGGCCGGGTTGAGGTTCACGTCCTCGACTTCATCGACCTCAGGCATCACCGCTACCGTACATGCCGAGGTGTGGATGCGCCCCTGCGTTTCGGTTTCCGGCACGCGCTGGACGCGATGTCCGCCGGACTCGAACTTCAGTCGCGAATAGGCGCCGTTGCCAGCGATGCGGCAGATAATTTCGCGGTAGCCGCCGAGTTCCGATTCACTGGCCGACATCACCTCGACCTGCCAGTGCTGGCGCTCGGCAAAGCGCGAATACATGCGGAACAGGCTGCCGGCGAACAGCGCCGACTCGTCGCCGCCGGTGCCGGCGCGGATTTCGAGGAGGACGCTTTTCTCGTCGTTGGGATCCTTGGGCAGGAGCAGCTTCTGCAAATCGACTTCAATCTCTGGCAGGCGCGCCTTGGCGGCGCCCATTTCCTCCTCGGCGAAATCGCGCATCTCGGGGTCGGCGAGCATCGCCTCGGCTTCGGCTAGGTCGTTTTCGGCCTGGCGGAAAGCGTTGAACTGGCGGATCACCGGCTCGATTTCCGAACGTTCGCGCGACAGCTTGCGGAACTGATCCATGTCGTTGGCTGTGCTTGGCGACGACAACATGCGGTCGATTTCGTCGAGGCGGTCGACCAGCAGGTCGAGTTTCTGGCGGATGGAGGGTTTCATGGGGTTAGCGAAGGATGCGCGCGCGGCAGCAGCCCGAAAGGGCAGCTACTCGCCGGAATGTAGGTGGAAGAGACGCGCGGCGGCGGCCTGCAGTTCGGCGCGTTCGGCGCCTTCGGCCAAGTTGAGCGCCTGGGTCGGCGCGTGCAGGATCTTGTTAGTCAGGCGGTGCGACAGGTGTTCGAGTACCTTGTCGGCCGGCTCGCCCTTCGCCAGCAATTTCATGGCGTGCTCGATCTCGTGGCGGCGTACGCGCTCGGCCGAGTCGCGCAGTGAGCGGATGACCGGCACGGTGTCGCGCGATTCAAGCCAGACGAGGAAATCCTGAACCCGGCTGGCGATGATGTCCTCCGCCTCGATCACCGCAGCCTGCCGCGATTCGAGGCCGCTCTCGACGATCTGTGCGAGGTCGTCGACGGTGTAGAGGAAGACGTCGTCGAGTTCGCCGACTTCCTCCTCGATGTCGCGCGGCACCGCGAGGTCGACCATGAACATCGGCCGGTGGCGGCGGGCCTTGACCGCCCGTTCGGCCATGCCGAGGCCGATGATCGGTAGCGGGCTGGCGGTGCACGAAACAACGATGTCGTGCTGCGCCATGTACTCGGCGAGTTCGTCGAGGCGGATGGCGGTGCCGTTGTAGCGCTCGGCCAAAGCCCGGCCGCGCTCGACGGTGCGGTTGGCGACGGTGACCTGTTTCGGCTGGCGGGCACAGAAATGGGCGGCGCACAGTTCGATCATTTCGCCGGCGCCGATGAACAGGATGCGCTGGGTTTCGAGTGATTCGAAGATGCGCTCGGCCAGATGGACGCCGGCCGCGGCCATCGAGACGATGTTGGCGCCGATCGCGGTCGTGCTGCGCACTTCCTTGGCGACCGAGAACGAGCGCTGGAACAACTTGTGCAGTTGCGTGCCGAGGGTGCCGTTTTCTTCGGCGACGCGCACCGCATCCTTCATCTGGCCAAGAATCTGCGGCTCGCCGATGACCATCGAATCGAGTCCGCTGGCGACGCGGAAGGCGTGGCGGATCGCTTCCGGCTGGTCGTGGGTATAGATGTAGGGGGCGATTTCGTCGCGTTCGACCTGGTGGTACTGGGCCAGCCAGTCGATCACCATGTCCGGCGACTCGGCGGCGCAGTAGATTTCGGTGCGGTTGCAGGTCGACAGGATGGCGACTTCGGAAACCGGCCGGGCGCGCGTCAGGTCGACCAGCGCATGCGGCAGTTTTTCGGCGCCAAACGCCACGCGCTCGCGGATGGCGAGCGGCGCGGAATGATGGTTGATGCCGAGGGTAAAGATCACCGGATTGGGCTGGGGTGCACGGGACGGGCGCCGATTATAGCATTCGCTCCAAGTCAGCTCCGGCGGGGCCCGCCAACGCTGGTTCCGGTAAAAGTTGACAAGCTTGCTCGGGTTTAATAAAGTCGGTCCATCCCAAGGGGGAGTAGCTCCCAACCGGCGTGTCGTCATCACGAAGCCTAGGCTTCCGGCATCCGGGCAGCGAACAGCGCTGCGAGCAAGACCTTTGCCGCGATGGCGAGGCTCCTTTGGCGTTCCACGGCTCTCGTCCATTGCGGCGCGGGCCGTTTGCTTTTTGGAATGCACGAAAGGAGTTGTATGGAAACCGTAGGCAGTCTGGGTTTGTGGGCCGGCTTCGCCGTGATCGTTCTGGTGATGCTGGCGATCGACCTCTTCGTGGTCGGCGGCGGCAAGGAACACCGCGTCAGCTTCAAGGAGGCCGCCGTCTGGTCGGTGATTTGGATCAGCCTCTCGCTCGCCTTCGCCGGCGGCCTGTGGTGGTATCTCGACGGCAGCATGGGGCGCGAGATCGCCAATACCAAAGCGCTCGAATTCATCACCGGCTACCTGATCGAGAAGGCGCTTGCGGTCGACAACGTCTTCATCTGGTTGATGCTGTTCAGCTTCTTCGCCGTGCCGCTCGAACTGCAGAAGCGCGTGTTGCTTTACGGCGTCCTTGGCGCCATCATCATGCGCACCATCATGATCTTCGCCGGCGCCTGGCTGATTACCCAGTTTCACTGGATTCTTTACATCTTCGGTGCCTTCCTGCTGATCACCGGGGTCAAGATGTACTGGTTTGCCGACGAGAAACCGGACCTCGAGAACAATAAATTGGTGAAATGGCTGCGCGGCCACATGAAGATCACCACGGAATTCCATGGTCAGCAGTTCTTCATCTGGAAGAACGGCGTGCGTTACGCGACGCCACTGTTCCTGGCGCTGGTGCTGGTCGAAGCCTCCGACCTGATCTTCGCCGTCGATTCGATTCCGGCCATCTTCGCGATCACCACCGACCCGTTCATCGTGCTGACCTCGAACATCTTCGCCATCCTCGGCCTGCGCGCCATGTACTTTCTGCTCGCCGGCGTCGCCGACCGCTTCTCGCTACTCAAGTACGGCCTCGCCATCGTGCTGATGTTCATCGGCGTCAAGATGCTGCTGATCGACATCTACAAGATTCCGGTCGGTTTCTCGCTGGCCGTGGTCGCGGTCATCATCGGCGCCTCGGTGTGGGCTTCCCTGCGCAAGGAAGCCCGCGCCGGCAAGGGCTGATCTGTGGTTTTCGAAGCGGCTGTAATCCATTACGGCCGCCTCCTTGGGCGTCGTGTGCCGCCACTCGGCATGCAGCGCGCCGGATCGGCCGGGCCGGGACGGTCATCGCGTTGCAGGGTGCCGACGACGCGGGCGCAACCGGCGACGAAGGCCAGGAGAGGCGAGGGGGGGCCGGCACATCAGGGAATCTATTTGAGGCGGCCGCCAGTGAAGCGCAGGCGATATGCCACGGCACGGCGTCGCCGGCTTGGAGTGCAAACCTGCTAATATTTCGCTCTTCGCTGCATCGCACCAAAGGCGTTTCCCCGATGTCCATTCCTGTTGCCGAACGCATGAGCCCGGAAGAGCGCCGTGCCGGTGCCTCTCTCGCTTCCATCTTCGCCCTGCGCATGCTGGGATTGTTCCTCATCCTGCCGGTGTTCTCGGTCTACGCCGAGACCCTGCCCGGCGGCGACAATCTGGCGCTGGTTGGTTTTGCCCTCGGCGCCTATGGGCTGACGCAGGCAGTGTTCCAGATTCCCTACGGCATCGCCTCCGATATCTGGGGGCGCAAGCTGGTCATCGTCATCGGCCTGCTGGTTTTCGCCTTGGGCAGTTTCGTCGCCGCCTGGGCGCCGGACATGAACTGGATCATTGTTGGTCGCGTGCTGCAGGGCGCCGGGGCGATTTCGGCCGCGGTGACGGCGCTGGCCGCCGACCTGACACGCGAGGAGCACCGGACCAAGGTGATGGCGATGATCGGCTCGTCGATCGGCCTCGTCTTCGCGCTCTCGCTGGTCGGCGCACCACTGCTTTATGGCCTGATCGGCATGGGCGGACTATTCTCGATGACCGGCGTTCTGGCCCTGCTGGCGATCGTGCTACTGCTCAAGGCCGTGCCGCCGGCGCCGCCGCCGCACGGGCACGCCAAGCTGCCGCTGCGCCGGGTATTCTTCGACGCCGATCTGTTGCGGCTCAATGTCGGCATTTTCGTGCTGCACATGATGCAGATGGCGATGTTCGTCGTCCTGCCGCATGCCCTGGTCGATCATGGCGGGTTGGCGGCGGCTGAACACTGGAAGGTCTATCTGCCCGCCGTGCTGGTTTCCTTTGCCATCATGGTGCCGGCGATCATCGCCGCTGAACGGAAGGACAAGATGCCGCCGGTTTTTCGTTCCGCCATCGCCTTGCTGATCGTCGTTCAACTGGGCCTGCTCTTTTTCGGAGCGAATTTGTGGACGCTGGCGTTCTGGCTGATGCTTTTCTTCGTCGCCTTCAATATTCTCGAAGCGACCCTGCCATCGCTGGTCTCGCGCACCGCGCCGCCGGCGGCCAAGGGCGCAGCGCTCGGGGTGTACAACACGACGCAGGCGATCGGGCTGTTCATCGGCGGCGCCGGCGGCGGCTATATTGCCCAGAATTTCGGTGATAATGCGGTTTTTGCCGCCTGTGCCGGATTGGCACTGCTCTGGCTGGTGGTGGCTGGCTCAATGAATTTCCCGCAACGGCGCGCGGCAGCAGCGGCAACTCAATCTATCTAGGAGGCACGGGGCATGGCATCGGTCAACAAGGCAATCATCGTCGGAAATCTCGGCAAGGATCCCGAAGTTCGCTACACCGCCAGCGGCGAGGCGATCTGCAACATAACCGTCGCCACCAGCGACACCTGGAAGGACAAGGCGACCGGGGAGAAGAAAGAGGCGACCGAATGGCATCGCATCTCCTTCTTCGGCAAGCTGGCGGAAATCGCCGGCCAGTACCTGAAAAAGGGCTCGCAGGTCTATGTCGAGGGCAGCATTCGCACCCGGAAATGGACCGACAAGGAAGGCCAGGAGCGTTACACCACCGAGATACGCGGCGACGAAATGAAGATGCTTGGCTCGCGCCAGGGCATGGGGGCGCCGGCTTCGTCTGGCGGCTATGATGCCGAGCCGGCCGATTACGCGCCGGCGTCCGCCAAAAACAAGCCGAAGCCCTCTTTTGACGATCTGGGTGACGACATCCCGTTCTAAAACGGTTCGGCCGGATAAAACCAGCAGAGCGGCGATCAAGCCGCCGGCATTCAGGGAGTATCGATGAGCAGCACCGACTTGCATGGTGGCGAAGCAACCGGCAAGCGGCTGGCCGTCCTGGCGCTGGCCGCTCTCGGCGTCGTCTATGGCGATATCGGCACCAGCCCGCTCTATGCGGTGAAGGAAGTTTTCGCCGGAAACCACCCGATTCCGGTCACCGAGGCGAACATCTTCGGCAGCCTGTCGCTGTTTTTCTGGGCGCTGATCATCGTTGTTTCGATCAAGTACGTGAGCTTCATCATGCGCGCCGACAACCGCGGCGAGGGCGGCATCATGGCGCTGATCGCGCTGGCGCTGCGTGAAGTTCAGGACAAGCCGAAGCAGGCGAGGGCGGTGATGATCGTCGGCATACTCGGCGCGGCGATGTTCTACGGTGACGGCATGGTCACGCCGGCGATTTCCGTGCTCTCCGCGGTCGAGGGGCTGGAGGTGGCGACCCCGGCGTTCAAGCCCTTCGTGATCCCGATCACCATGGTGGTGCTATTCGCCCTGTTCTATATCCAACGGAACGGCACGGCCCTGGTCGGCAACTTTTTCGGGCCGGTGATGGTGCTCTGGTTCAGTACGCTGGCCTTGCTCGGCCTGAGCAACATCGTCGCCCATCCGGCCATTCTGCATGCCTTGAATCCGCTCTACGGTGTCGAATTCCTGTTCGATAACAAAGCGATGGCGCTCGTGGCGATGGGTAACGTCGTCCTCGCAGTCACCGGCGCCGAGGCGCTGTATGCGGACATGGGCCACTTCGGACGCAAGCCGATCCAGCGCGCGTGGTTCGCCTTCGTGCTGCCGGCGCTGGTGCTCAACTACTTCGGCCAGGGCGCGCTGATCCTCGGCGATCCGGAAGCGGCGAAGAATCCCTTCTTTCTCTCGGCGCCGGAATGGGCACTCTATCCGCTGGTCGGGCTGGCCACGGTGGCCACGGTGATCGCTTCACAGGCGGTCATTTCCGGGGCATTTTCGGTGACCCGCCAGGCCATGCAGCTCGGTTTCGTGCCACGCATGGAAGTGCAGCAAACTTCGGAGCAGGAGCAGGGGCAGATCTATCTGCCGGCGGTCAACTGGGCGCTGATGCTGGCGGTGATGATCCTGGTTCTCGGCTTCAGGTCGTCGAACAACCTGGCGGCCGCCTACGGCATCGCGGTGACCGGCGACATGGTGATCACGTCGCTGCTGGCGACCGTCGTCGTCGCGCGCGGCTGGGGTTGGGGCTGGGCCAGGGCGGGCGCGCTGTTCGCCTGTTTCCTCGTCGTCGAACTCATGTTCCTCGCCGCCAACATCTTGAAAATTCCCGATGGGGGCTGGTTCCCGCTGGTCGCCGGGATGGGCACCTTCATCCTGATGACGACCTGGAAGCGCGGCCGTCAATTGCTGGCCGAGCGCCTGAAGGGCGAGCGTCTGGAACTGACGCTGTTTCTGGAGTCGCTCGCGGCGTCGATGCCGACCCGGGTTGCCGGCACATCGGTATTCCTCAATGCCGATCCCAAGGGGGTGCCGCATGCCCTGTTGCACAACCTGATGCACAACAAGGTGTTGCACGAACGGGTGGTGCTGGTTTCCGCCCAGTTCTTCGACGTGCCCTATGTCCCGGCTGTCGACCGGGTCGAGGTCAGGCAGTTGCGTGACAACTTCTGGAGCGTGATCATTCAGTACGGCTTCAAGGACGAACCCGACATTCCGCTGGCCTTGTCGATGTGCGCCGAAGCGGGGCTCGAATTCAATGCGCTCGATACATCCTATTTCATCGGGCGTGAGACGCTGATTCCGCGACTCAATTCCGAGATGGCGTTCTGGCGCGAGAAGATATTCATCGCCATGTTCCGCAATGGCGGTTCGGCAACGGCATTCTTCAAGATTCCCAGCAATCGTGTCGTCGAACTGGGCACTCAGGTAGTTCTCTAACGTGCTCCCCTAGCGCTGGCAGTGGCGATCGCGGCCGGTTTTCTTGGCCGTGTACAGCGCTTCGTCGGCACGCTGGATCGCCGTGTCGATGGTGTCGGCCCAGAGGATTTCGGTGCTGCCGATGCTGGCCGTGAATTTCAGCTGTGTCGCGTCGGCCAGCGTGACCGTGGTATTGCGCAGCCGCTCGAGCAGCCGCTCTATGACCGGGGCGGCCATCTGCGCATTGGTTTCGACCAGCACCACCGCGAATTCTTCGCCGCCGATCCGGCCGACGATATCCACGTTACGCACGCTGGACTTGAGCAGTTGCGCAAGATGCGCCAGCACGGCGTCGCCGGCGGGGTGGCCGAACTTGTCGTTGATCTTCTTGAAATGATCGATGTCGAGCATCAGCAGCGTCGGTGACGGCCCGTGACGCTGGCTGCGCGCCAGTTCATGGGCAAACCGGTCCATGAAGGCGCGCCGGTTGATGAGGCCGGTCAGGGCATCGGTCGAGGCCTGCACGCGCAGGTCGACTTCCAGCGCGACCCGCCGCGCGATCTCCGCTTTCAGCCGGTCGCCTTCGGTCTGGGTTGCAGCCTTCTGTGCGGCAGCTTCCTCCTTGTAGCGGAGCAGTGTTTTTTCGGACCAGAATATGCCGACGGAAATCAGGATGGCGGTGATGATAAAGCGGATGGCAAAGCTGGTTGAATAGGCGCTAGTACCGAACTCCGGGCCGCCGAGCAACATGATGGCGGCTACCGTGGCGATGCTGATGCCGGCCCATGTAGCACCCTGGCGCGGCGGTAGCATCATGCCCGCCAGTAACAGTAGCGCGAAGAACCAAAGTGCCCGTCCATGCTCCTGACCGGAGAATGCGACAAGGTAGATAAGCAGCATGGTGAACGAGACGATCGCCATCCACAGCGTAACAGGGCTGGCACGCCCTCGCTCGATGGCCAGATAACTGCCGCAGATCGTCAGCAGGCTGGTCGCGATCAGCAGCAGCAGCAGCCATTCGCGATTACTCAGGGCCACCAGGCCGAAAAACGAGAGCAGCGGTACGCCGAAGACGGCGAACAATTGGGCGCGCTGGTGGGATTGCAGCAGGTGCTCGGTGGTGTTTGTGCTATCGGAGGTCATTGCGAACCCATTGTCGTGAACCCTATAGCCGGCGAATCTTTTCCAGCAGCGCCGTCGTCGATTTCTGATGCAGGAACGGAATCGAATGTACTGTCCCGCCCCAGCTGATGACCTCATTGCCGCCGACGATCTTGTTCACCGGCCAGTCGCCGCCCTTGACCAGGATTTCCGGCCGGCAGTCGAGGATGAGCTGCAACGGGGTGTCTTCGTCGAACCAGGTGACCAGCGTCACGCAGCCGAGCGCGGCCATCACCGCCAGGCGATCGACCAGCGCGTTGACCGGCCGGTCGTCGCCCTTGCCCTGGCGCTTGACCGAGGCGTCGGAATTGAGCGCCACCACCAGGCTGGCGCCAAGTGCTGACGCCTGCGCGAGATAGGTGACGTGGCCACGATGCAGGATGTCGAAACAGCCGTTGGTAAATACCAGCGGACGGGTCAGCAATTCGGCTCGCGCGGTCAACTGCTCCGGCGCGCAGATTTTCGACTCAAAGCCGGGGGCGGTGTAGCTCATGACTGGCGTCAACGGAAAATATGCACCATTTTAGAGCTTGTCGACGCTTTGGCGCAGCTTTTCCGCTTGATGACGCATGATTTTATGCTTGGTTTCTGCAGAACGGGCACCGCAACCGCGGGTCGTTCCGGGAAGTCGGCTTTGCTGCCGTGTCGAGTGACGTTCAGGAACGGGCCGAACGCCACTCGGCGAGCGCCCTGACGGCATCGTCGAGGGCGGGCAGCAGTGTGACGCCATCCATTTTCGCAACGCGCGCGACGCCGCTGCCGCCGGCCCATAGTTCGCTGCCGGCCGGCAGAATCAGGCACAGTTGCTGCAGCAGGCCGGGGATCTGCCGTTGCGGGAAAGCGGCCGAGAAGGAGAGGGCGACGATATCGGCGCGGTGAGCCTCGGCGGCGCGGCCGATCTCCACTAGCGGCATCTGCGTGCCGAGCGGGATGCATTCGGCGCCTTCCAGTGCCAACAGGGCTTCGGCCATCAGCAGGCCGAGTACGTGTGGTTCGTCCGGCACGCTGGTGAGGACGATGCGCGGACTGCGGCTGCCGCCGGGCAGGGTCGCAATCGCTTGGCGCAGGAGGCGCTTGGTCAATTCAGTAAACAAATGTTCCTCGAACACCTCGACGCTGCCTTCTACCCAGGCTGCGCCGACATGGCGGGTCAGTGGTGCGATGGTGTCCTGGACAAAATGGTGCAGGCCTTGCCGCGCCAGTCGCTGCTGCATCGCCTGCTGGTAACCCGGCACGTCGTGCTGCTTGATCAGGGCCAGCAACTTCGTCAGCTCGGCGGCAGCTTCGCCGGCGCCGTTGTCGGCGGCGGTCGGCACCGAACGTCTGGGCGCCAGCGCGCTCAGTTCCTCGGTGGACGTCGCGATCAGCTTGCCGGGCCGGTGGCCCGCGTCCATCAGGCGCTTGATCAGCCTCAGGCGCTCCACCTGCTCGGCCGGGTAACTGCGTTCCCCGTTGCCATTCCGATCCGGAATCGGGAAGCCGTAGCGACGTTCCCACATGCGCAGAACATCCTTGGAGAGACCGGTATCGCGCTCGACGGCGGCAATATTGAAACTTGGGCTATTCATATTTGTCCTAAACAAAAGTTAGACAAAACGTTGACAAGCTGGAATTTGATGTCTATATTACAAACAAACGCAGCGTTTGTCTAGGACAAATTGTTAAGGAGTTCAATGTGCTTAAAGACCTGAAGCGTTGTCTGGGTATCGCCGGACTGCTGACACTTGGCGTCGTGCCGCTCGCGGCGGCCTCGCAATGTCCGGCATTGCTCAATCACACCTTCCCCGGATTGCAGGACGGGAAGCCGCAGTCGCTGTGCCAATATCAGGGCAAAGCCATTCTGGTGGTCAATACTGCAAGCTTCTGCGGCTTTACCTCGCAGTACGAAGGACTGGAGAAACTTTACGCCCGCCTCAAGGACAAAGGCCTGGTAGTTATCGGATTTCCTTCCAACGATTTTGGCGAGCAGGAACCGGGCAGCGAAAAGGAAATTGCCGATTTCTGCCGCCTGACTTATGGCATCGAGTTTCCGATGCTGGGCAAGACCTCCGTGACCGGCAAAGACGCCAACCCGTTCTACCGGAAGCTGGCCGAGGTCACTGGCAGCAAGCCGCGCTGGAATTTCCATAAGTACCTGATCAGTCGCGATGCTTCGCAGGTCGTCGCCTACCCTAGCGCTAACGGGCCGGACGACAAGGATTTGCAGAAGAAAATCGACGAGTTTCTCAAGTAGAACGCCTGCCTTAACCTCAAGGAGCCACTGCCATGAATGCACCCGAACACTTTTTCCTGCCTGATGTTCAGTCTGCTGCGGATACCCGCCGGCTAGCCATCCAGAACGTCGGCGTCAAGGGGCTGCGCTATCCCATGCAACTGGAAACCGCCAGTGGCGAGGTGCTGAATACCCTCGGCATCCTCACAATGACCGTCGGTCTGCCGCCCGAGGTCAAGGGGACGCACATGTCGCGTTTCGTCGAGTTGCTCGAAAGCCGCCGTGGCGCGCTGACCCAGAGTGGACTATTCGTCATGCTCGAGGACATGCTGCTGCGCCTCGATGCTTCGAGCGGCCGCCTCGAGATCGGTTTTCCCTACTTCATTCGCAAGACGGCGCCGGTGTCGGGGGTCGAAAGCCTGCTCGACTACGACGCGACGCTGATCATCGACAAGCCCGAAGGCCAGCACGCCGCGCTTACCCTGCGCGTGACGGCGGCGGTGACCAGCCTGTGCCCCTGCTCGAAGAAGATTTCCGACTATGGCGCCCACAACCAGCGTTCGCACATCACGCTGGAGGCCAAGCTGCGCTCGCCGATGGCGATCGAGGAACTGGTCCGCCTGGCCGAAGAAGAGGCCTCCTGCGAGGTGTTCGGCTTGCTCAAGCGGCCGGACGAAAAGTGGGTCACCGAGCGTGCCTACGACAATCCGAAGTTCGTCGAGGATCTTGTGCGCGACATCGCCCTGCGCCTGATGAACGAGCCGCGCATCGCCGAATGGAAGGTCACTTCGGAGAACTTCGAGTCGATCCATAACCACTCGGCGTACGCCGAGCTCCACGGCTCCAACGAGTAAGAGGCAGTCATGAAAAGCAAGCAACGTATCGCCGTCGTCGGCGCCGGCATCTCGGGCCTGGCCAGCGCCTGGCTGCTCGGCCGCCAGCATGAGGTGACAGTTTTCGAGGCGGCAAGCTACCTCGGCGGTCATACCAACACGGTCGACGTTCATCTGGAGGGCAAGACGCATCCGGTCGACACCGGTTTCCTGGTGTACAACGAGAAGACCTATCCAAACCTGATTGCGATGTTTGCGTTACTTGGCGTTGAAAGCGTCGAGACCGAAATGTCGTTCGCGGTCAGCCTCGAAAATCCCGACATCGAATGGTCGGGCAGCAATCTGGCCACCGTCTTCGGGCAGAAGCGCAATCTCGTGCGCCCGCAATTCTGGGCCATGCTTTCCGACATCCTGCGCTTCAACCGCGAAAGCGCTGCCTGGCTGGTCTCGCATCCCGACAATCAGCGCAGCCTGCGCGATTTTCTGGACGAAGGCCGCTACTCCGCCGCTTTTTCAGAATGGTATCTGTTGCCGATGGCCGCGGCGATCTGGTCCTGCCCGACTGGCCAGATGCTCGCCACGCCGCTCGCCACCTTCGTCCGTTTCTGCCAGAACCATGGCCTGCTGCAGGTTTTCGATCGCCCGCTGTGGCGTACCGTGAAGGGCGGCGGCCGAGAATACGTGCGGAAGATTGCCGCCCAACTCGACGATGTCCGCCTCGACTGCCCGGTTACGGCGGTGACCCGCGATGGCGCCGGACTGCGCGTCGTCCTTGCCGGCGGCAGTGAGCACTTCGACCAGGTCGTCATGGCCTGCCATAGCGACCAGTCGTCAGCCATCCTCGGCTTCACCGCCAGCGACGCGCAGCGCGCGGTGCTGACGGCGATCCGCTACCAGCCGAACCGCGCCGTCCTGCATACCGACCGCGCCCTGCTGCCGCGTGACGAGAAACTGTGGTCGGCGTGGAACTACGCTGCCGGCAACGGTGAGCCGGGCACGCAACCGGTCGCCGTTTCCTATCTGATCAATCGCCTGCAACCGCTGCCGTTCGCCAGCCCGGTCATCGTGACCCTCAATCCGGCGCGCGAGCCTGATCCGGCCAGGGTCATCGCCGAATTCGATTATGCCCACCCGATCTTTGACGGTCCGGCCATCGCTGCCCAGCAGCAACTGGCTGAGATCCAGGGCGAGAATGGCATCTGGCTGGCCGGCGCCTGGGGCAGCTACGGCTTCCACGAGGACGGCCTGAAGTCGGCGCTGCGCGTCGCCAACGGCATGGGCATCCAGGCCCCGTGGCAGGGCGAGGCGGCACCGGTCGTCCGCGAACTGGCGAACGCCTGAGGTCGCCATGGCCGCCCTTCCACGTCTTGTCATCGGCCAGGTCATGCACCGGCGCCTGCGCCCGGTGGTCAATGCCTTTACATATCCGGTTTTCTTCATCCAGTTGCCGGTGGCCGACCTGGCCGCTGGAAATGGCCCGTTTTTCTCGGTCGACCGCAGCAATCTGCTCAGTTTCCACCAGAAGGATCACGGGCCGCGCGATGGCTCGCCGCTCCTGCCCTGGATTCAGGCGCTGCTGCGCCGGCACGGATTGCCGGATGACGGCGAGATCGTGCTGCAGTGCTTCCCGCGAGTGTTCGGCTTCGTCTTCAACCCGGTCAGCTTCTGGTTCTGCCGCAATCGCGACGGCCACCTGATCGCCGTTCTTGCCGAGGTCAGCAATACCTTCGGCGGTCGCCACAGCTATCTGCTGCACAACCCGGACGGTGCGCCGCTGGGCGCGGGGCAGGTGTTGCAGGCGAGCAAGGCGTTTCACGTCTCGCCCTTCTGCGAGGTCGAAGGGGGCTACCGCTTCCGCTTCTTCCTCGAGCGCAAGTGTCCGGTCGTCCGCATCGACTACGACGATGCAGAAGGCGAGTTGCTGTTGACCTCGATCGCCGGCAGGTCCACGGCCTGGTCGTCCCGTGCCTTGCTTGGCGCCCTCCTGCGCATGCCTTTCCTGACCGCCGGCGTGATGGTCCGCATCCACTGGCAGGCCCTGAAGCTGTGGCTCAAGGGCGTGCCATTCGTCGGCGTCAATCCGCCTGTCACTCCTCAACCGCTCCAGGAATCATCAAAATGAACAATGCTCTGACCTTGCGCGACACCGGCCATCTCGCCCGCGACACCCGTCTGGTCTTCGAACTGCTGGAAAATGTGCACGGCGGCATGCTCGAAATCCGCCTGCCCGACGGCTCCAGTCGTCTATTCGGCGAAGGCGAACACGGGGTCACGATGAATGTCCACGACGAGGCGATGTTCAGCCAAGTGCTGGCGCGCGGCGACATTGGTCTGGCCGAAGCCTATCTCGACGGCCATTGGGATTCACACGACGTCACCGGACTGCTGACGCTGCTGACCAGGAATCACCAGGCGCTGAAGAAAGCCGTTTACGGGTCGTGGCGCAACCTGCTGGCGGCGCGCTTGCGCCACTGGCTCAATCGCAACAGCCGGTCCGGCAGCAAGCGCAACATCATGGCGCACTACGATCTCGGCAACGACTTCTACCGGCTGTGGCTGGACCCGGGAATGAGTTATTCGAGCGCGCTGTACCGCGCCGCCGATGCCGGTGACCTCGAATCGGCGCAGCGCGCCAAGTACCGCCGCCTCCTGCGCCGCCTGCATGCCGAGCCGGGACAGAGCGTGCTGGAAATCGGCTGCGGCTGGGGTGGCTTCGCCGAGATTGCCGTCGAGGAGGGGTTAAAGGTCACCGGCCTGACCCTCTCGCCGGCCCAGCTCGAATGGGCGCGGAAGCGGGTACCGGAAGCCGATCTCCGGCTACAGGATTACCGCGACACGAACGAGCGATTCGATCATATCGTTTCCATCGAAATGTTCGAGGCGGTCGGTGAGCGCTGGTGGCCAACCTATTTCCGGACGATCGCCCAAGCCCTCAAACCGGGCGGCCGCGCGGTGATCCAGAGCATCACCATTCGCGATGAACTGTTTGACGGCTATCGCAAGGGTACCGACTTTATCCAGCAATACGTTTTCCCCGGCGGCATGCTGCCATCGCGTTCGGCCTTCCGCGCGGCGGCAGCCAAACAGGGGCTGACGGTGCATGGCGAATACGCGTTCGGCAAGGATTATGCGCGGACCCTGGCCGAATG
>JBFZCS010000024.1:0-3563 GCA_041307825.1 Azonexaceae bacterium | reverse complement strand
AGGCTCGCGTTGCCCTTGCCGAGAAAACCGAGATTCATCGGGAAAGCCTCGGCCGCTTCGAGCATGCGGTGGATGTGCCATGGGCCGGGGGTGCAAGTTGTTGCATACGTGCCGGTCGCCGGCCCGGTGCCGCCGCCGAGCATGGTCGTCACGCCGGAATAGAGCGCCTCGTCGATCTGCTGCGGGCAGATGAAATGGATGTGGCTGTCGATGCCGCCGGCCGTGACGATCATGCCTTCGCCGGCGATGACTTCGGTGCCGGGACCGATGACGATGGTGACGCCGGGCTGGATGTCCGGGTTGCCGGCTTTGCCGATGGCGGCGATGCGGCCATCCTTCAAGCCGATGTCGGCCTTGATGATCCCGGTCACGGCGTCGACGATCAGCGCGTTGGTGATGACCGTATCGACGGTTTCGGCCGAAACACGCTGGCCCTGACCCATGCCGTCACGGATGACCTTGCCGCCGCCGAATTTCACTTCTTCGCCGTAGATCGTGTGATCCTTCTCGACCTCGATGATGAGGTCAGTATCGGCTAACCGGAGGCGGTCGCCGGTTGTGGGGCCGAACATTTCGGCATAGGCCTGACGGGTGATTTTATTGGCCATCACAGTGCCCCCTGAACGAGGCCACGGAAACCGTAAACCTTGCGGTCGCCAGCCAGGGCGACGAGTTGCACAGTCCGCGTCTGGCCCGGCTCGAAGCGTACGGCGGTGCCGGCGGCGATGTCGAGGCGGAAGCCACGCGCCGCCTCACGATCAAAGCTCAAGCCGGCGTTGGTTTCGTAAAAATGGTAGTGCGAGCCGACCTGGATTGGGCGGTCGCCGGTGTTGGCAACGACCAGCGTAATGGTCGGGCGGCCGGCGTTGAGTTCGAGTTCGCCGCGTTCGGCGAGGAGTTCTCCGGGGATCATGTCAGCACCTCAAACGATGGGGTTATGCACGGTGACCAGCTTGGTGCCATCCGGGAAGGTGGCCTCGACCTGGATTTCCGGGATCAGCTCGGCGATGCCGTCCATCACGTCGGCGCGGCTCAGCACCTGCGTGCCTTCATGCATCAGCTCGGCGACGGTCCTGCCTTCGCGTGCGCCTTCCATGATCGCGCAGGTGATCAGCGCCACGGCTTCCGGGTAGTTCAGCTTCAGGCCCCTGGCCTGGCGCCGCTCGGCGAGCAGGCCGGCTGTGAAGATCAGCAACTTGTCTTTCTCGCGGGGTGTCAGTTCCATGAAGACTCCTCAGGTATTCCAGATTCGGGGGATAACGGCCGGTCGACCGCAGCAGGCCGGGCGCAGGATGGCCCACAGGTCGGCGAACCACAGACGGGCGGCTTCGCTGCTGTTGCCAAGGTAACGGGCGACGAGGATGCCGGGCAACGTACTCAGGCCGTGATTAGTAGCATCGGCGGGAATGATCTGGCGGCATGCTTCGAGCAGGGTTGCCGCCTGCTGGGGCAATTCGGGAAAGGTGCACAGCAAGGTGCCGCACACCGTGGCGCCGGCCCAGCCGGCCGGGCTGCTCAGCATAGTGTCGCTACCGTCGAACCCACCGCGTTCGAGCCAGATCGGCCGGTTCTCACGGTCAACCCGAAAAAACAGGTCAAAACGACCATTTTCAAAACGTTCGCCAGCGGCAGCGCGACCGAGGCACAGGATCTCCCAGCCGATGTAGCGACTATCGGCGGCCAGTGCAACGCGGGTTTCCATGCGCGCCCGGGCGCCATCGAAAACGATGGTTTCCTGCGGCAGCCATTCGAGCATGGCGCCTTCGGCCGCCGTGAAGGCTATGCTCTGCGAGGCCTCGGCCCCAGCGCTGCGATACCACTTGCCCGCCCCCGGCGTCGTCAGTTGCGCGTGGGCGCCGGAACCTACCTCGGCCGAAATCGCCAGATGATCGCCACCGGCAATACCCGATGGCGGATGCAGCACAATGGCCTGACAGACCGGATCACCCTCCGGATAGAGCGCCCTCTGCACGCGCAACGGCCCGCGATGCCGGTTTTCGCGCAGCACCGTGCGTTCGCCCTGACGGGCAAAGCCAAGATGCAACTCGGCGTGCCAGCTCGGCAAATGCTCCGGCGGCGATACGGGATGGCGCGAGGTCATGGCGGGATTATCGGGGAAAGCAAAGGCGGTGGGGAATACGCAGGAATGCGCAGTAGGGATTTAGCCGGCTTTCCCCAAAACATGACAATTCGGAATCCACACCGGCGCGATCCAATGCTGTGGTATCCGACGTCAGCCTTGCATCGAGTTTCTGGATCGTGATATTTCTTGCCGATGACCCTCCATCCCCAATACGCCGCATTTCCGCTGCTGGCTCGTCGATGAGCCGCCGGGAATCTCGCCGTCTCCTGACCAAGGAGCTTGCCGCCGCGGCCACCGCCTATCAGGTCGCCGTCGTCATCCCGCACTGCGCCGAGTGCTCGAAGCCGTGCTGTCGACTTGACCCGCTCGTCCTCGAACTGGACTGGAAGCAGCTCAAGACCATCTGGCGGATCGAAGAGTCACGTTCAGCCTTCGACCGGAAGCTATGCTCGGGCAAAGGCCCAGAAGAAATCCGGGCCGGGGATGGCCTCTACTTCGCCCACGGCAAGACCTGCCCGGCCTACGACGAAACGGGCCACTCGTGCCGAGTCTACGGGCAGGAGATCAAGCCCGTGGGTTGCTCGGACTTCCCGCTGTATGAGGACGGGAGCAGCGTTGTCGCCGACCTGCGCTGCGAAGCTGTGGACCTCAACGCGCTGATAACTTGGATGGCAAGCGCTGTCGGGCCGAAATTTCGCATCGTCCACTCCGTCAACGAGGAATTCACCTTCCTCGTCACGCTGTCGGTGCGGCGGGTGACCGGCGCCGCCACCGTCAGCAAGCGGCAGGGTAACCAGAAGTAATCAAACCGCCAGCGCCTCGCGCACCCCGTCCTGCGGCATGGTTTCACCCCTCCCCCGCATGATGAATTCGCCGCGTTCCATGAGCAGGTACTGGTCAGCTAGCGATTCGGCAAAGTCGTAGTACTGCTCGACCAGAAGAATCGCCATTTCGCCGGTTTCGGCCAGCATGCGGATGGCGCGTTCGATGTCCTTGATGATTGAGGGCTGGATGCCTTCCGTGGGTTCGTCGAGGATCAAGAGTTTCGGCCCCATGGCCAGGGCGCGGCCGATGGCGAGTTGTTGTTGCTGGCCGCCGGAGAGGTCGCCGCCGCGGCGGTGCATCATCTGTTTGAGCACCGGGAACATGTCGAAAATGCGTTGCGGGATGGGCGTGCTACCGGGTTTGGTGGCGAGGCCCATGAGCAGGTTTTCCTCGACGGTCAGGCGCGGGAAGATCTCGCGGCCTTGCGGCACGAAGCCGATGCCGGCCTTGACGCGTTCGTGCGGCGGCAGGTTCGTGATGTCCTTGCCGTCGAAGGTGATCGCCCCGGACTTCGTCTTGACCAGCCCCATCAGTGACTTGAGCAGCGTGGTCTTGCCGACGCCGTTGCGCCCGAGCAAGGTGGTGACTTCGCCGGTCTGCACTTCGAACGAGAGGCCGCGGAGGATATGGCTGCCGCCGTAGGCCTGGTTGAGAT
>JBFZCS010000023.1:0-4021 GCA_041307825.1 Azonexaceae bacterium | reverse complement strand
CCTTGCTGAAGCAGGTCGGGTTGCCGGACGAAGCGGCCGGGCGCTATCCGCACGAATTCTCCGGTGGCCAGCGCCAGCGCATCGCCATCGCCCGCGCCCTGGCCGTGCAGCCGGAACTGCTAATCTGCGACGAGCCGACTTCGGCCCTCGACGTGTCGGTGCAGGCGCAGATCCTCAATTTGTTGAAGAAACTGCAGGAAGAACTCGGCGTCGCCTACCTGTTCATTACCCACAACTTCGCGGTGGTCGAGTACCTGGCCAACGATGTCGCGGTGATGTATCTCGGGCGCATCGTCGAGCGGGGCAGTGCGGGAGAAGTATTGCGTTCCCCCAGGCATCCCTACACGCAGGCGCTGCTCTCGGCGGTGCCGGTTCCCCGGCTGGATGTGCAATCGGCAGTGATCCGCCTGCCTGGCGAGACGCCTTCGCCAGCCAATCCGCCGGCCGGCTGTCATTTTCACCCGCGTTGTCCGCAGGCCATGGATGTCTGCCGACAACGCTATCCGGAAACCAGCAACGTGTCAGCGACGCATACCGCCAACTGTCACCTGATCGGCTGAATCAGCTACGGCGGCCGGTGCCGGATTTGGCGACCTTGGCCCCTTGAGCCGGGGCCGCAGCCTTCGCGGCAACGGTTTTCGTCTTGTCGGCAGTGGTTTTTGCCTTGTCGCTCGTGCCCGCTTTCGCGACCTTGGACGGGGCCTTGGCGGTGTCCGCGGCAGCCTGCTTGCCGCCCCCTTTCCTGGTGTCCTTGGCTGCAACCCGGGTGTTGGCCGTCTTGCCCTTGGCAGCCTTGTCAGGCTTGCCCGGGCGTGCTGCGGAGGCAGTTGCCACCTTGGCCTTCGCCGGCGGTTCCGGCTCGACGATCTGCGGCAGGCGGGGTTCCGTACCCATGCTTTCCAGGTCATCGGCCCCCTTGCCGGCCGGCACCAGCACGGTGGAACCGACCGCCAGCTTGATCTTGCCGCTCAGGCCGTTGGCGCGCAGCAGGTCGGGAAGTGCAATACCGAAGCGCGGCGCCACCTTGTCCAGCTTTTCGCCGGATTTCAGCGTGTAAGCCTGCCATTCGGTCAGCGGCGCATCATGGTTTTCGAGGTTGCTCTGGAAGGTCGCAACCTTTTCGGCCGGCAGCACGACGGGCGTATCGGCCTTCATGACCGGGCGGTTATGCGACGGGTTGAGCGCCAGGAACTCGTCGACCGGCATGTTGGCGAGGCGGGCAGCGGTCTTGACGTCCATTGCACGCGACGTTTCGATGGTCGCAAAGTACGGGCGATTCAGGATTTCCGGCAGGCCAAGCTGACTCATCAGGGTCGGGTTGCTGAAGATGTTCTTGAGCGCCTGCAGTTTCGGGACGTAGTGCCGGGTCTCGCTCGGCATGGTCAGGCTGATGTAGTCGGTCGGCAGGCCGCGCGCCGTGTTCTTCTCGATCGCCCGCTTGACGGCGCCTTCGCCCCAGTTGTACGACGCCAGCGCCAGATGCCAGTCGCCGTGCATGTCGTAAATGGCCTGCAGGTATTCCAGTGCGGCGCCGGTTGAGGCCACGACGTCGCGCCGTTCATCCTGCCACCAGCTCTGCTCCAGATTGAAACGCTTGCCGGTTGCCGGGATGAACTGCCAGAGCCCGGAAGCATGGGAGCGCGAATAGGCCATCGGGTTGAATGAGCTTTCGACCATCGGCAGTAGTGCGATTTCGGTCGGCATGCCGCGCGCTTCGAGTTCCTCGACGATGTAATGCAGATAGGGACGGCTGCGCTCGACCATACGACGCAGCGCATCCGGCCGGTTCTGGTACCACTGCTGATAATGCAGGGTCAGGTCGTCGTTCAGGTTGGTCATCGCGAAACCGTTGCGCAGACGGAGCCACAAATCGTCAGATATGGCGGTCAGGTCAACGGTGCGCGCCACGGTCGGGGCCGCGCGAAATTCGTGAACAATCAGGGCATTGTCCATGCCCGCTAACGGCAGAGCGGTTCCGGGCGACAGCATTGAAATCAGCGGGAAACCCGGGTTGCCGCCGTCGGCGCTAGCCGGACCGATAGTCAGCGATGCCAGGGGCAACAGCGCAAAACGGGCAAAACCTTTGACCAGTGACAGAACGTTGCGATCGTGCATGGCGAAAAACTCCTGCCTCGGAACTGGGATGGTCCAAAGTACACATTATAACCCCGATGACCAGATTGCCCTTGATCTGCGACAAGCGCAACAAAAAACCGGCCGAAGCCGGTTCTTGCATTGGTTGGCGGAGTGGACGGGACTCGAACCCGCGACCCCCGGCGTGACAGGCCGGTATTCTAACCAACTGAACTACCACTCCGCTGAAAATCTTGGCGTCCCCACGGGGATTCGAACCCCGGTTACCGCCGTGAAAGGGCGGTGTCCTAGGCCTCTAGACGATGGGGACCCGGACAAAACATTGTTCTTTCACGTCGCGTGGTGGAGGTAAGCGGGATCGAACCGCTGACCTCTTGCATGCCATGCAAGCGCTCTCCCAGCTGAGCTATACCCCCGGTGCCGTGAAAGAGCGCGCATTATATGGACTCGATACGTCCTTGTAAACCTCGTCCGGGGAATTTTCAGCTTTTTTGCGCCGCCAGCTTTTCCAGCACCCTGGCGCGGCCGATCAGCGCGATGACCGCATCGACCGAGGGGGTCTGAGCCTGCCCGGTCAGGATCACGCGCAGGGGCATCGCCAGCTTCGGCATCTTGAGGCCATGTCGGGTCACGGTGTCCTTGATCAGCGCATTGATGGCCGGTATTTCCCACGCCACCGTGGCGATGCCGGCGGCAAAATCGGCCAGCGCCGGACGGGCGTCGTCCGCAAGATGCTGCGCCAGAAGCTCGTCCGAAGGCGCCACATCGACGTAAAAGACTTCGACCTCGTCGGCCAGCAAATTCAGCGTGTTGCTGCGGTCGACGTACAGCGCGACGGCTTTTTCCAGATCGGGTCCGGCGGCGATATCAACGCCGCGGGCAGTCAGGCGGCCCTTGACCCTGGCGGCCAGTTCGGCAACCGGCATCTGCTTCATGTAGTGCTGGTTGAGCCACAACAGTTTCTCGGTATTGAACTGGGCGGCCGAAGCGGTGATGTGGTCGAGGTCGAACCACTCGACGAACTGCTGGCGCGAGAATACCTCGTCGTCGCCGTGCGACCAGCCGAGGCGGGCCAGATAGTTGATGACCGCCTCGGGCAGGAAGCCGTCCTCGTCGTACTGCATGACCGATACCGCGCCATGGCGCTTCGACAGCTTGGCGCCGTCGTCGCCAAGGATCATCGAGAGGTGGGCGTACTGCGGAATCTCGGCGCCCAGCGCCTGCAGGATGTTGATCTGGCGCGGTGTGTTGTTGACGTGGTCGTCGCCGCGGATGACGTGGGTGATGCCCATGTCCCAGTCGTCGACACAGACGCAGAAATTATAGGTCGGCGTACCGTCGGCGCGGGCGATGATCAGGTCGTCCAGTTCGCCGTTGGCAAACTCGATCCGGCCCTTGACCTGGTCGTCCCAGGCAACGACGCCATCCTTCGGGTTCCTGAAGCGAACCACGGGCGGTATGTCGGTCGGCAGTATCGGCAGCGTCTTGCCCGGTTCAGGACGCCAGCGGCCGTCATAACGCGGTTTCTCCTTGCGCGCTTCCTGCTCGGCGCGCAGGGCGTCGAGCTCGTCGCGCGTCGTGAAGCACTGATAGGCGCTGCCGGCGGCCAGCATCTGCTGGATCACTTCCTTGTAGCGCTCCATCCGTTGCATTTGGTAGAAGGGACCTTCGTCGTGCGCCAGTCCGAGCCAAGCCATGCCGTCGAGAATCGCCTGAACCGCCTCCGGCGTCGAGCGCGCGACATCGGTATCTTCGACGCGCAGGATGAAGATGCCACCGTGACGGCGGGCGAATGCCCAGGAGAATAGGGCGGTGCGGGCGCCGCCGATATGCAGGTAACCGGTAGGACTGGGGGCGAAACGGGTGCGAACGGGCTTCATGGAAAGCGGAATCCGGATTGAAACAGAGGCGCGTATTCTATCCGACC
>JBFZCS010000022.1:0-10164 GCA_041307825.1 Azonexaceae bacterium | reverse complement strand
TCGAGAATCAGCGTCGAGGCGAGGCGCTGGCCGGCTTCCCAGGCGTTGAACGGGTCGCTTTCGTGCGCCAGCAGCAGCGTGAGCTGTTCCGGCGTGTAATCGAAGTCGAGGTAAACCGGCGCCGAGAAATCGCGCAGCAGGGCGGGCGTCGGCTCGGTAGCGACGGCGTTGAAGACGAAGGACTGCGTGTTGGCGGTCAGGTGCAGCAGGCGCTCGCTGCCGGCAATCACCTCGCCCTGTTCGGTAAACAGCGCGACGCGGATCGGGATCAGGTAGGGGGCTTCGTCGCTGGCGCGCGGGTTGGTCTGCTTGCAGGTCAGCGTGTAGGTTTTGGATTCGGCATCGAAATAGCCGTCGACCGCAACATGCGGCGTACCGGGCTGGTTGTACCAGCGCATGAATTGCGTAAAGTCAAAACCCGAAGCGGCGCTCATCGCGGCGACGAAATCCTCGCAGGTGACGGCCTGGCCGTCATGACGGCGGAAGTATTCGTCCATGCCCTTGCGGAAACCGTCGCGGCCAATCAGCGTCTGAATCATGCGGATGACTTCGGCACCCTTTTCATAGACCGTGGCGGTGTAGAAGTTGTTGATTTCGACGAAGGACGAGGGGCGGATCGGGTGCGACATCGGGCCGGCGTCTTCCGGGAACTGCCCGGCGCGCAGGCCGCGTACCTCGCGGATGCGGGCGGTCTGGCGGTTGTGCAGGTCGGCACCGAATTCCTGATCGCGGAAGACGGTCAGGCCTTCCTTCAGCGACAGCTGGAACCAGTCGCGGCAGGTGACGCGGTTACCCGTCCAGTTGTGGAAGTATTCGTGGGCGACGACGCGGTCGATGTTCTCGAAATCGACGTCGGTGGCGACATCGCTACGCGCCAGCACGTATTTCGTATTGAAAATGTTCAGGCCCTTGTTCTCCATGGCGCCCATGTTGAAATCGCCGACGGCGACGATCATGTAATGGTCGAGGTCGCATTCGAGACCGAAGCGTTCTTCATCCCAGCGCATGGATTTTTTCAGGGCTTCCATCGCATGCGGGCACTGGTCGAGCTTGCCCGGCTCGACGTAAATGGCGAGCTGCACGCTGCGGTCCGAGGCGGTGGTGAAGCTGTCGAACAGGCCGTCCAGCTTGCCGGCGACGACCGCGAACAGGTAGGCCGGCTTCTTGAACGGGTCGGCCCAGCGCGCCCAGTGCTTGCCGTCGGCTTCATCGCCACTGGCGACCGGGTTGCCGTTGGCCAGCAGCACCGGCAGCTTTTCCTTGTCGGCATGCAGCGTGACGGTATAGGTCGACATCACGTCCGGGCGGTCGAGGAACCAGGTGATGCGGCGGAAACCCTGTGCCTCGCATTGCGTGAAATAGCCGTCCTTGGACCGATAGAGGCCGGAGAGGTGGGTGTTCTTGTCGGGCTGGATACGGACAACGGTTTGCAGCGTGAAGGCGTCGGGCAGGTCGGCGATGGTCAGTGTGCCGGGCGTTACGGAAAACGGCACTTTTTCGCCGTCGACCGCAACACTCAGCGTTTCCAGTTCGTCGCCATCCAGCGCCAGCGGCTGTGTGGCAACTACCGGGTTGCGGCGCATCGCCAGCGTCGCGGTGACGGTCGTCCCTCCGGTTTCGATGACGAAATCAAGGTCGACGGTGTCAACCAGAAAGGCGGGCGGGGTGTAGTCCTTGAGGTAGACGGTCTGCGGGGTATCGGCTTTCATTGTTTGACGTGGCATCGGGGTTGGATCATTCGATGATACGTCAAACGCCGAATCAACGCCGCCGCCAGACCTGCCAGCGCTCGCGCCCGAAAAACACCGGAATCGAGTTGTCGACCGCAGCATCCGCGATGCGCGTGAAGTTCGGCGTCAGCAGCGCGTCCAGTTGTTCCGGCAGGATGCCGAAGGGTGGGCCCTTGGGTTGTTCGCAAATGAAATAGAAGCCGGCGAGCAGGCCGCTGCTTGGCAGCAGTTCGGCAACACGCCGCCCCCAGTCAGCCCACAGCTTGCGCGGCAGGGCGCAGAGGAAGGCGCGTTCGTAGATCAAACTGAAGGGCGCGGCGGGCGTGAAGGTGAAAAAGTCGTCGCAGACGAGGTCGACCGTAGCATTGCCCAGGATTTTCCGTGCCGTGGCGACGGCTGCCGGCGAGAAGTCGAGCGCTGTCACCGGCCAGCCGAGTTGGGCGAGATGCGCCGCCTCCCAGGCGCTGCCGCAGCCGGGAATCAGCGTATTGAGCGGCGCCGGCTGGCTGGCGATGAAATCGGCAAACGCGGTCGGTACCTTGCCGGCATCCCACGGCGTGGTGCCTTCACCGAAGCGCTTGCACCAGAAATCGGGATGTTCCGGGCGTTGGTCGTCGGGTTTGATCTGGGTAGGGGAAGCTGCCGAATCGCTCATGCTAAGATTGCCGCCTTCGAAACCCTTGCTGCGTGCCGTTCCATGCCCGTTCCTTCCAAGATCATCATCGCCTCGCGCGAATCCCGCCTCGCCATGTGGCAGGCCGTACATGTGCAGGGCCGTCTGAGCAGTCTAAATCCGGGGGCGGAAGTTGTCATTCTCGGCATGACGACCAAGGGTGACCAGATTCTCGACCGCCCGCTGGCCGAAATCGGCGGCAAGGGGCTGTTCATCAAGGAACTCGAAGTGGCGATGGAGGAAGGCCGCGCTCACCTCGCCGTGCATTCGATGAAGGACGTGCCGATGGTGATGCCGGAAGGCTTTGTGCTGGCCGCCATCTCGGTCCGCGAAAATCCGCGCGATGCCTTCGTTTCGAACAAATATGCCGGCCTTGACGAGTTGCCGGCCGGCGCCGTCGTCGGCACCTCCAGCCTGCGCCGTGAATCCATCCTGCGCGCCAAGTACCCGCAACTGGTCATCAAGAGCCTGCGCGGCAACCTCGACACCCGCCTGCGCAAGCTCGATGCCGGCGAATACGACGCGATCATCCTCGCCGCCGCCGGCCTGATCCGCCTCGGTCTGGAAAATCGCGTCAAATCGGTGTTGACCGCAGAGCAGTCGCTGCCGGCGCCCGGGCAGGGCGCGCTCGGCATCGAACTGGTCGACGGCGACGCGGCGATGGCCGCCATCGTCGCACCGCTCAACGATCCGGAAACTGCCCACTGTGTCAAGGCCGAACGTGCCTTCTCGCGGGCCTTGGGCGGCAGTTGCCAGGTGCCGCTCGGCGGCTACGCGATCATCGACAACGGCCAACTGTGGCTGCGCGGCTTCGTCGCCACCGCCGATGGTACGGAAATGGTCGCCGGTGAACTGCGCGGCAACCCAGCCGACGACGAGGCGCTCGGTCGCCGTTTGGCCGACACGCTGCGCGCTCAGGGCGCCGACGCCATCCTGCAAAAGCTGGCGCACGGCAAGCCGGCCTGACGATGAACTCGACCGGCCCGCTTGCCGGAAAAACCATCGTCGTCACCCGGCCACGGGCGCAAGCCGGGCCGCTGGCGGCAGCCATAGCCGCGCAAGGCGGCCAGCCGCTGATCTTCCCGCTGCTCAAAATTGCGCCGGCCGCCGATGCGCAGCCGCTGGCCGACGCCGTGGCGCGCCTGGCGGAGTATTCGCTGGCCGTTTTCATCAGCCCCAATGCGGTCGACTACGCCGTACCGGCCATTCTGGCGCAAGGCCCATGGCCGGCCGGATTGCAGCCGGCGGCGGTCGGCCAGGGCACGGTCAAGGCACTGGCGGCGCACGGGATTGCCGGTTGCATCGCGCCCAGCGAGCACTTCGACTCCGAGGCACTGCTGGCCCTGCCCGAACTGGCGGCTGAACGGGTGGCCGGGCGGCGCGTCGCCATCTTCCGCGGCGATGGTGGCCGCGAACTGCTCGCCGAAACGCTGCGCGCCCGGGGCGCCGAGGTCGATTGCGTGACCTGCTACCGCCGTTCGGGGCCGGCGGGCGACGTTGCGCCGCTGCTTGCCGCCTGGCGTGCCGGCCGGCTCGCAGCGCTGACCGTGTCGAGCAGCGAAGGGTTGCGCTATCTGGTCGACCTGCTCGACGCCGAAGGTCGCGCCTGGCTGCAGAAAACCCCGGTTTTCGTGCCGCACGCGCGCATCGCGAAGAACGCCCGGGCTTTGGGTTTAAGCAACATTATCCTTACCGATGCAGCGGATGCCGGCATCGTTGCCGGCTTGCGTGCTTATAATTGGCCCGTATGACACCTGACGACACCACTACCCCTTCTTCTCAGACACCCCGGAATCCGCCGCCCCGATCACCAGCGGCGACGCGCTTCAGCCCCTGGCTGCTGGTGGCCGTGGCGGCGCTTGCGCTGGTCGGCTGGCAATGGTTCGAAACCCGCCACAAGCTGGTCGATATGCAGGAACAGGTTGCTCGTCGTCTGGCCGAGGCCGATGCCGGCAGCAAGGAAGATCGCGGTGCCTTGAAGCAGATGCGCGAGCAGGTCGAAAGCCTGCAGGGCAAGCTGGGCGCCGCCGATGCGCGGCTGACCGAATTCCAGTCCCAGTCGGAAGCGTTGCAGGCGCTCTATCAAGACCTCGCGCGCAGTCGCGACGATTCCGGGCTGCTCGAGGCCGAGCAGGCGATCGTGCTGGCCGGACAACAATTGCAACTGGCGGGCAATGTGCCGGCGGCGATTCTGGCGCTGCGCACCGCGGAAGCGCGCCTGGCGGGTGTCGACCGCCCGCAGGCGCTGCCCTTGCGCAAGGCGCTGGCGCACGATCTGGAGCGCCTGACGGCGCTGCCGACGGTCGATCTGGGCGGAACGAGCGTGCGTATCGAGCAGCTGCTGAGCGCCATCGACAAGCTGCCTCTGGTGATGGATGCCCGACCGCAGGAAAGCGCTGAAAAGACCGGGGCCGCGCCGCCTCTGCCCTGGTGGCAACGGACCGGCAGCGAGATCTGGCGGGAGTTGAAGAGCCTCGTCCGCATCCAGCGCTTCGACCGCGAGGAGGCTGTGCTGCTGGCGCCCGGGCAAGCTTACTTCCTGCGCGAAAATCTCAAGCTGCGCTTGCTGAGCGCCCGCCTTGCGCTGCTCTCGCGTGACCAGGGTACCTTCCGCGGCGAGCTCACGGCGGCCGGCGACGGGCTGACCCGCCACTTCGACGGGAACGACAAGGGCGTTCAGGCGGCGCTGGAGACGCTGCGTCAATTGCTGGCGACCGAGGTCGTCGTCGAGGTGCCCAAACTGAATGAAACCCAGGCTGCGTTGAGCAGCCTGCGCAGCGGCAAGGACGCCAAGTGAAGATCCTGTTCTGGGCGCTTGTCCTGTTTGGGCTTGCCGTTGCAGCCGCCCTCGGCGCGCGCCTCAACGACGGCTATGTCCTGCTCGTCTTCCCGCCCTACCGGGCCGAGGTCAGCCTGAACCTGTTCGTTCTGGCGCTGGTCGCCATCGTTCTGGCGCTTTATATGGCAATGCGGGCGCTGGCGGTGACCTTCGGCTTGCCGAAGCGGGTTCGCGAATACCGTGAGCGCCGTCAGCGCGAACGCGCCGGGCTGGTCTTCCAGGATGCCGTGCGCCTTCTGTTCGAGGGACGTTTCGGTCAGGCCATGAAAAAGGCCGGCGAGGCCTACGCGGCCGGCACGGCAAAGGGTTTGTCGGCGCTGATCGCGGCGCGCGCCGCGCAACGCCTGCGCGAACCGGAAAAACTGCAGGACTGGATGACGCGCGCCATGTCGGACGACCCGCGCAACGAGGCGGCAACACTGATGCTGGAAGCCGAGATGATGAACGAGTCGCGCCGCTTCGACGAGGCACTGGCGGCGCTGGATCGCCTGCAGGACAAGAAGGGCCGGCACATCGCCGCACTCCGGCTCGAATTGCGCGCCAGGCAGGGTAACGGCGACTGGGACGGCGTGTTGAAGCTGGCCCGCCAGCTCGAGAAGCGCGATGCGCTGCCGACCGAGGTCGCGCGCGAGATCAAGACGCTCGCCCATCTGGAAAATATCGCGCGGCGGCGCGCTGATGCCGGCCAGCTTCAGGATTACCTGCGCGCCGTGCCGGCCGCCGAATACGGGCGACGGCTGGTGCTGGCCGGGGCCAGGGCGCTGATCGAACTGGATGCGACGGAGGCCGCGCAAAAGCTGATCGAGAGCGCGCTCGACGGCTATTCCGAGGCCGGCTGGCAGCCCGAACTGGTGGCGCTGTACGGTGGGCTGACGGGGCCGGGACTGACCGCGCGCATCGCCAGGGCCGAGAACTGGCTGCGCCAGTATCCGGACGAAGCGGCGCTGTTGCTGGCGCTTGGGCGCATGTGCATGAATCAGCGCCTGTGGGGCAAGGCGCAGAGCTATCTCGAAGCGTCGCTGGCGCTCGAGGAAACGCGCGACGCGCATCTGGCGCTGGCCGACCTTTGCGACCAGCTCGAGCGGAGCGAAGAGGCCAACCGCCATTTCCGGGCCAGCGTGCGGCTCGAAACCCCCTGATCCGGATCAGCCGGCAAACGCGCCGGCGTTGAAGCTCAGGCCCAGTCGGCGGGCTGCAGGAAGACCTCGTACAGCTCGGCTTCCGGCGTGCCGGGTTCCGGCTTCCAGTCGTAGCGCCATTTGACGATCGGCGGCAGCGACATCAGGATCGATTCGGTGCGCCCGCCCGACTGCAAGCCGAACAATGTGCCGCGATCCCAGACCAGGTTGAATTCGACGTAACGCCCACGGCGGTAGGCCTGGAAATCACGTTCGCGCTCGCCGTAAGGCGTGGCGCGGCGTTTGGCCAGGACCGGCAGGTAGGCTTGGGTGAAGGCATTGCCGACCGCCTGGGTCAGGTCGAAGCAACGCTCGAAGCCGCCTTCGTTCAGGTCGTCGAAGAAGACGCCGCCGACGCCGCGCGGTTCGTTGCGATGCTTCAGGAAGAAGTACTCGTCGCACCACTTCTTGTATTTCGGATAGACCTCGTCGCCGAACGGGGTGAGCGCATCCTTGCAGGTCTGGTGAAAATGGGCCACATCCTCGCGTTGTCCGTAGTAGGGGGTCATGTCCATGCCGCCGCCGAACCACCAGGCGTCTTCCTCGCCTTCCTTGCTGGCGACGAAGCAGCGCACGTTCATGTGTGCCGTCGGGCAGTACGGGTTGCGCGGATGCAGCACCAGCGAGACGCCCATCGCCTCCCAGGAACGCCCGGCCAGTTGCGGGCGCACGGCGGTGGCAGAAGCGGGCAACGACTTGCCGGTGACATGCGAGAAATTGACCCCGCCGCGCTCGAAGAAGTCGCCTTCCTCGATCAGTCGCGAAATTCCGCCGCCGCCTTCCGGGCGCTCCCAGGAATCGGTACGGAACGGCTGGCCGTCGAAGGCCTCAAGTTCGGCGACGATGCGGCCTTGCAGGCCGGTGAAGAAATCCTTGAGGCGGGTGGTGTCCATGGTGTCTCCGCGAAAAAAAGCGGGCGGTCAGTGCCGCCCGGATTGGTTATGCCGGCGCCGGGTTAGCGGCTGATCGCGCGGTGGCCGATGTCGGTGCGGAACTGCATGCCGTCGAAATGGATCTGGGCGGCGGCTTCGTAAGCGAGCTTCTGGGCGATTTTTATGTTTTCACCGAGGGCGGTGACGCAGAGCACGCGACCGCCGCTGGTGACGACCTTGCTATCTTGGTTGGCGGTGCCGGCGTGGAAGACGTGCGCGTCTTCGCCGAAGCTGTTGCCTTTGGGCAGGCCGGAGACGACGTCACCCTTCTTTGGTGTTTCCGGATAGTTGGCGGCCGCGAGCACGACGCCCAGCGCGACGCGGCGGTCCCACTCGGCTTCGACCTGATCCAGAGTGCCGGCGACGCCATGCTCGAGGAGGTCGAGGAAATCGGACTTCAGGCGCATCAGGATCGGCTGGGTTTCCGGGTCGCCCATGCGGCAGTTGAATTCCAGCGTCTTCACCGAGCCGTCCTTGGCGATCATCAGGCCGGCGTAGAGGAAGCCGGTGAAGGGAATGCCGTCGGTCGCCATGCCGCGCACGGTCGGCAGGATGATCTCGCGCATCGCCTTGGCGTGCACTTCCGGTGTGACGACCGGCGCCGGCGAGTAGGCACCCATGCCGCCGGTGTTGGGGCCGGTATCGCCGTCGCCGATGCGCTTGTGATCCTGGCTGGAGGCCAGCGCCAGCACGTTCTTGCCGTCGACCATGACGATGAAGCTGGCTTCCTCGCCGTCGAGGAATTCCTCGATGACGACGCGGGCGCCGGCATCCCCCAATTTGTTGCCAGACAGCATGTCGTCGATGGCGGCATGCGCTTCTTCCAGCGTCATGGCGACGACGACGCCCTTGCCGGCGGCCAGGCCGTCGGCCTTGATGACGATCGGGGCGCCCTTGCGGTCGATGTAGGCATGTGCTGCGGTCGACTCGGAAAAAGTGGCAAATTCCGCTGTCGGGATGTTGTGGCGGGCCATGAAGCGCTTGGCGAAATCCTTGGAGGATTCGAGCTGGGCGGCTTCCCTGGTCGGGCCGAAAATCTTCAGGCCGCGGGCGCGGAAGACGTTGACCACGCCGGCGGCGAGCGGCGCTTCCGGGCCGACGACGGTGAGGTGGATCTTGTTCTGCTCGGCGAAATCAGCCAGCGCTTCCGGATCGGTGATGGCGATGTTTTCCAGCTCGTGCTCGCGCGCCGTGCCGGCGTTGCCGGGGGCAACGCAAACCTTCTGCAGGCCGGGGGTCTTGGCGAGGCGCCAGGCCATGGCGTGCTCGCGGCCGCCGGAACCGATTACCAGTAGTTTCATGGCTGATCTCTGTGGAGGGGTTTGCTTTTAGTGCCGGAAGTGGCGGGCGCCGGTCATGACCATGGCCAGGCCGTGTTCGTCGGCGGCGGCAATGACTTCCTCGTCGCGCATCGAGCCGCCTGGCTGGATGACGGCCTTGGCGCCGGCGGCTGCCAGTACATCGACACCGTCGCGGAACGGGAAGAAGGCGTCGGACGCCACTACCGAACCCTTGAGATCGAGGCCGGCCTGCTGCGCCTTGATGCTGGCGATCTTGGTCGAATCGACGCGGCTCATCTGACCGGCGCCGACGCCGAGGGTCATGCCGTTACCGCAGAAGACGATGGCGTTGGACTTGACGAACTTGGCGACGCGGTAGGCGAAGAGCAGGTCTGCGATCTGGGCCGGGGTCGGGGCGATCCTGGTGACCACCTTGAGGTCGGACGCCTGGACGTTGAACATGTCCGGTGTCTGCAACAGCATGCCGCCGCCGACGCGCTTCATTTCGAAGGCGTGGTAGTTGTTCGACAGTGGTACTTCGAGTACGCGCAGGTTCTGCTTGGCCGCCAGCATTTCCCTGGCGGCCGGCGTGAAGGCCGGGGCGATCAGCACTTCGACGAAGTGCTTGCGCTCGTTCATGGCGGCGACGACGTCGACATCGACGGTGCCGTTGAAGGCGATGATGCCGCCGAAAGCCGAAGTGGAATCGGTCTGGAAGGCTTTTTCATAGGCGCCGAGCAACTTGCCGTCGACGGCGACGCCGCACGGGTTGGCGTGCTTGACGATGACGCAGGCCGGGCCGGTGAAGGTCTTGACACATTCCCAGGCGGCGTCCGAGTCGCCGATGTTGTTGTACGACAGTTCCTTGCCCTGCAACTGGGTGTAGGCGGCGATGGTGCCCGGCGTGACGACCGGGTCGCGGTAGAAGGCGGCCTGCTGGTGCGGATTCTCGCCGTAGCGCAGGGTTTCGACACGGTCGAAGGCGGTCTGGAAGGCGGTCGGGAACGGCGACAGCTTCGGTGCTTCCTCGGCGGTCGATTCGAGCGCGGTCAGCCAGTTGGCGATCGCCGAGTCGTAGCGGGCGGTGTGCACGAAAGCCTTCTTGGCTAGGCCGAAGCGGGTTTCCAGCTTCAGGGCGCCGGCATTGGCCTGCATTTCGGCGAGCAGCGGGGCGTAGTCGGCGGGATCCGTAACGATGGCGACGGCCGCGTAGTTCTTGGCCGAGGAGCGGACCATGGCCGGGCCGCCGATGTCGATGTTCTCGATCGCGTCTTCCAGCGTGACGCCGGGCTTGGCGACGGTTTCGCGGAACGGATAGAGATTGACGCAGACCAGGTCGATGGTCGGGATGCCGTGCGCGGCGATGGTCGCCAGGTGCTCGGGCAGGTCGCGGCGGGCGAGGATGCCGCCATGCACCTTCGGGTGCAGGGTCTTGACGCGGCCGTCGAGCATTTCCGGAAAGCCGGTGTAGTCGCCGATCTCGGTCACGGTCAACCCGGCTTCACGCAGCATTTTGGCGGTGCCGCCGGTGG
>JBFZCS010000021.1:0-5717 GCA_041307825.1 Azonexaceae bacterium | reverse complement strand
CGGCCGTGCCAAGCACTTCTCCATAGCGCCAGCCGGCCAGATGCAGGACGAGGAAGAAGCCGGCCAGCGCCACGCCGGCCTGGAGCATGCCCAACCACAGATAGGCGCGGGCCAGCAGCGGCCATGACAGCAGGCGCTCGTGCGCCGGGCGCGGCGGCTGGCGCATCAGGCCGTCGTCGGGCCGTTCAGCCCCGAGCGCCAGCGCCGGCAGCATGTCGGTGCCAAGATCGACCGCGAGAATCTGGATGATGGTCAGCGGCAGCGGAATCTTGAACAGGACGAAAGCCAAGTAGGGAATCAGTTCGGGGATGTTCGAAGTCAGGATGTAGGTCAGGAATTTGCGGATGTTCGCGAACACCGCCCGCCCTTCTTCGACGGCATTGACGATACTGGCGAAATTGTCGTCGAGCAGGATCATGTCGGCCGCCGCCTTGGCCACATCGGTTCCGGCAAGCCCCATGGCGATGCCGATATGGGCGCTTTTCAGGGCCGGTGCATCGTTGACCCCGTCACCGGTGACGGCGACGATTTCGCCCTTGTTCTTGAGCGCATTGACGACCAGCATCTTCTGCTCCGCCGTGACCCGGGCGAACAGGATTTCGGGGCTATCGAGCACAATTTGCAACTGCGCCGGGGTCATCCTGCGCAATGCTTCGCCGAAGACGACGGCCGGATTCGCACTGCTCACCAGCCCGATGTCGCGCGCGATGGCGAGCGCCGTATGCGGGTGATCACCGGTCACCATGATCACCTTGATGCCGGCTGAATGGCAGCGCGCAATCGCCTCGGGCACCTCGGGGCGTGGCGGGTCATGGAGGCCGATCAGGCCGGACAGTACCAGTTGCCGCTCCGCCGGCACCTCGTCGCGCTCCAGCTTGCGAAAAGCGAAGGCCAGCACGCGCAGCCCGCCATCGGCCATCGTCTCCTGCGCCTTGGCGACCTGCGTTCGATGACTGTCGTCGAGCGTAATGGCGCCGCCGCCGTGTTCGATCTGCGCGCACAACTGCAGGACCACCTCGGGCGCCCCCTTGCAATACAACCAGCGCTCGCCGCCCTGCTCGACGATGACCGACATGCGGCGCCGGTCGCTGTCGAAAGGCAGTTCGCCGAGCAGCGGCGCTTCGCCGACTTCCCCGGCTACCCGTGCAAACTCGCTGAGCGCCACTTCCATCGGGTCACCCAGCCAGATCTCATGCCCGTCCCGCAGGCTACGCTTGAGATTGTGGCAATGCCGGGCGTTGCGCAGCAGTTGTTGGGCGCCTGCAAGGCCGGTCAGACGCCCACTGTCGACCAACCCGTCGTTACAGAAAACCTGCTGCACGCTCATCCGGTTCTGCGTCAAGGTACCGGTCTTGTCGCTGCAGATTACGGTCGTCGCGCCCAGCGTTTCGACCGCTGGCAAGTGGCGGACCAGCGCGTTGCGCCGGGCCATGCGCTGGGTGGCCATGGCCAGCGACAGGGTCACGGTCGGCAACAATCCTTCAGGAACATTGGCGACAATGATGCCGATGGCAAACATCAGGTTGGTCCAGAACGGCAGCCCGACCAGGGTGCCGATTGCGAAAAACACGAGGCCCAATGCCGTGGCGAACATGGCGACCAGTTTCGACAGGCGGGCAATTTCCTGCTGCAGATGGGAAACGCTCTTGGCTGCCGTCTGAGTCAGGTGGGCAATCTTGCCGAATTCGGAGCGCATCCCGGTGGCGAAGACGAGCGCCCGCCCCTGGCCGGAAATCAGAGAGGTACCGGCGAGCAGCAGGTTCTTGCTGTCGAGCACCGCGACTGAAGTCACGGACTCCGGGCTGCGCGCTTTGGGCAAAGGTTCGCCGGTGACGGTCGACATATTCACCCGGACCTCGGCCCCGGCAATCAAACGGCAATCCGCCGGCACGTTGTCGCCCTCCTCGAGCAGGACGATGTCGCCGGGCACCAGATCCTCGACTGGCAGCGTGACCAGCTGCCCGTCACGCATGACCTTGACCACCTGCGGCAGCAGCTTGCGCAGTGCGGCAATGGCCTGCTCGGCACGGTGTTCCTGCCAGAACGAGAACGAGCCGTTGATGATGATGACGGCGAGGATGGCGATGCCCAGTTGCCACATGCCCTCGCCCGGGCTGCGCGATTCGGCGAAAAACGCCAGCGCCGCCGCGACCCAAAGGATCAGCGCGAAGAAATGCGTGAACTGCCTGAAGAATTGCCGCCACTGCGGCTCGCCCCGGATTTCCTCGATGCGATTCGGCCCGAACTCGTGCAGGCGCTTTTCCGCCTCGGCCGAAGTCAGGCCATGCTCGGCGCTTCTGAGGCTGGTCAGTGCATCCGCTACGGAGAGATTGGCGATGTGCATTTCGGGGTGGAAATCAGCTATTCCACCGTCAGGTTACTCCAAAATCCCTAACGCACCACCTTGCGCCATTCCTGTTCGAAATAGCGGACCAGCACCTGGTTGTTCAGCCGGTTCACCTCGGCCGGCACACGCGCCATGTCGGCCGGGAAATTGAACAGCAGCGGTATCGTTTCCGCCGTCAAAAAACGGGTTTTCGGGAGGTCGACCGCGCCCCGAAGGAAGTCCCCTTGGGGTACAGCAGGCAGGAATTCCTGCCTCCCGGCAATGATGTAACCCCATTCGCCGAACGACGGCACCAGCGCATGGTAGGGCGCGGTCTTGAAGCCGACATCTTCGAGCGTCGTCACCACGCACCAGAACGACTGGCGGGCGTAGAGCGGCGACGTCGACTGGATGGCGATCAGGCCGCGCGCCGACAGGCGTTTTTCGAGCAGCCGGTAGAAGGCCGAGGTATAGAGCTTGCCGAGGGCGAAATTGGCCGGATCGGGGAAGTCGATGACGATGAAGTCGAAATATTCCTTGCTGTCCTCCAGCCATTGCAGCGCGTCGGCGTTGACCACCTTGACCCGCTCCGACTTCAGGGCGCCCTCGTTCAACGCCACCAGCGGCGGGGCCGTCGCGAACAGATCGGTCATCGCCGGATCGAGATCGACCAGCGTCACCGACTCGACCTTCGGGTATTTCAGGATTTCGCGTACCGCCAGCCCGTCGCCGCCACCCAGCACCAGCACGCGCCTCGCCCCCGGCAGGCTGGATAGCCCGGGATGGACCAGCGCTTCGTGGTAGCGGTATTCGTCGTGCGACGAGAACTGCAGGTTGTTGTTGAGGAAGAGCCGCAGGTCGTCGCGCCAGCGGGTGACGACAATGCGCTGGTAGGGCGTCGTTTCGCTGTAAACGATCTCGTCGGCGTAAAGATGCGTTTCCGCCAGCGTCGTCAGCTGCCCGGCCCCGGCGAAACCGGCGACCAGCAGGCCGAACACCGTCCAGCTTTGCACCGCCAGCGCGCGCCGCGCCGGCAATTGCTCGCGGAACAGGTGCAGCGCCCACAACGCCACCGCCACGTTTAGCACGCCGAACATTAGCCCGGTGCGCACCATGCCGAGATGCGGCGCGAGGATCAGCGGGAACAGGATTGACACCGCCAGCGCGCCGAGATAGTCGAAGGTCAGCACTTGCGACACGAGATCCTTGAACGCCAGTTCACGCTTGAGGATGCGCATGACCAGCGGAATCTCCAGACCGACGAGCACGCCGACGCCGAACACCAGCAGATACAGCATCAGCTTGAACGGCGCCGCCAGCCAGGTGAACACCAGAAACAGCGCGACCGCCGAAAAGCCGCCAAGCAGGCCGACCATCAGCTCGATCTGGATGAAGCGCCCGATCAGGTCGCGCGTGATGTATTTTGACAGCCACGAGCCGACGCCCATGGCGAACAGGTAGGTACCGATCACCGTCGAGAACTGCGTCACCGAATCGCCGAGCAGGTAGGACGACAGCGCGCCGGCGATCAGTTCGTAGGCCAGCCCGCAGGAGGCGATGACGAAAACGGAGAAAAGGAGGGCGTGCCGCATGGACGTGGATGCTAACCTGAAACCACTTGGCTCGATATCGTCTATGTCGGGGTCCGGCAGGCTAGCATCGGGTCGGGGCAGATCGGACCTGACGGCGCCGCTTTCGTTAAAGTCATGTGCTGTCCGCCTGTATCTGCGAAAATAGCACTCCCATTTTCGTCGTTTCCGGAATCACATGTCTCCTCACCCCGCCATCGCCACCACCACTGAAATCGTTGCCGAGCTGAAAGCCGGCCGCATGGTCATCCTGGTCGATGAAGAAGATCGCGAGAACGAGGGCGACCTCGTCATGGCCGCCGAGCACATCACGCCGGAGGCCATCAACTTCATGGCCAAGCACGGGCGCGGACTGATCTGCCTGACCCTGACCGAGGAGCGCTGCCGGAAGCTCGGTCTGGCGCAGATGGCGAGCAACAACAAGACCCAGTACGGGACCGCCTTCACCGTCTCGATCGAGGCCGCCGAGGGCGTCACCACCGGCATTTCCGCCGCCGACCGGGCGCGGACGATACAGGTCGCCGTCGCCAAGGCGTCGACCGCCGACGACATCGTCCAGCCCGGCCACGTCTTTCCGATCACGGCCCGCCCCGGCGGCGTGCTGGTCCGTGCCGGCCACACCGAAGCCGGCTGCGACCTGGCCGGCATGGCCGGCCTCGAACCCTCGTCGGTGATCTGCGAAATCATGAACGACGACGGCACGATGGCCCGCCTGCCCGAACTGATTGACTTCGCCCGCGAACACGGCCTCAAGATCGGCACCATCGCCGACCTCATCCACTACCGTGCCGGGTCCGAAAAGCTGGTCGAACGCGTCACCAGCAAAACGATTTCCACCATCCACGGCGAATTCATGCTCCACGCCTACGTCGACCGCGCCAGCGGTGCCACGCACCTGGTGCTGGTCAAAGGCAGCATCCCGGCCGGCGGCGAAACCCTGGTGCGCGTCCATGAACCGCTGTCGGTGCTCGACTTCCTCGATCCGGGTAGCAAGCAGCAATCCTTCTCCATCGACGAAGCGCAGGCGGCGCTGGCCAGGAACGGCCATGGCGTCATTGTCCTGATGCACCGTCCGGAAGACGGCGAGGCCCTGCTCGCCCGCCTGAGCGGCCAGAACAAAAATTCGCCGCGCGCGCAGAGCAAATGGGACCCGCGAACCTACGGGATCGGGGCGCAGATCCTGCGCGACCTCGGGGTCACCAAGATGCGCCTGCTCTCCAGTCCGCGCCGCATGCCCTCCATGACCGGCTTCGACCTCGAGGTCACCGGTTTCGTCCCTTCTCCCGCGGAGCTCTAAACCATGTCCCGCTTCGACAACATCCACGAATACGACAACTCCCTCGCCGGCGCCGGTCTGCGTATCGGCATCGTCATGAGCCGCTTCAACCTGCCGGTCTGCGAAGGCCTGCTCTCGTCCAGCGTCGCCGAACTCAAGCGCCTCGGCGTCGCCGAAGGCGACATGGAGATCGCCAACGTGCCAGGCGCCCTGGAAATCCCGCTGGTCCTGCAAGTGATGGCGCAAAGCGGCCGCTTCGACGCGCTGGTCGCCCTCGGCGCTGTCATCCGCGGCGAGACCTACCATTTCGAGGTGGTTTCGAACGATTCCTGCCGCGCTATCATGGACGTCCAACTCGATACCGGCGTGCCGATCGCCAACGGCATCCTGACCTGCGAAACCGACGAACAGGCCGAAGGCCGCATGCGCGAGAAGGGCCGCGATTGCGCCCAGGCGGCCGTCGAGATGGCCAACCTTCATAAAGCGCTCGCCCAATGACCACCTTCGCCGGCGACGCCGCAGCGCC
>JBFZCS010000020.1:0-4807 GCA_041307825.1 Azonexaceae bacterium | reverse complement strand
AATTTGTCTTCCAGCCCGTAGATCACCGTCGGGTCGGTTTGCAGCAACATGCCCTTGCGCAGCCGGTTGACGAAAACGGCGGCGATCAGCGGGCGATCCTCGCTGCGTCCTGTTTCCTTTTCGACGATCGAGGCCATGATCAGAGCCTCATAAGCGTTCCGGTAAGGCAGGCCAGTGGCGCGCTCCGCCCAGGCGCTGTCGAGTTTCTTGCGCATCGTCCGGTGCGCGCGGGCCAGCAATTCGAGATCGCTCGACTGCTTGTCGAAAAGATAGGTATCGGGGAACAGCCAGCCCTCGATGCGACCGCCCTCGATGCCCAGTCGCGCGGCGATTTCGGCTTCGCTCAGGCCACTCGTTTCATGCTTGAGATCGGGGTGTTGATCGAGGCGCGCGCGCCACTGGCGGAATGTCCAGCCATCGACCAGCGCCATTTCGCCCTGCGTCACATCGCCGCGCGCCAGCTTCGCCAACAATTGCTCGGGCGTCAGGCCTTGGTTGATCGAATAGCTGCCCGCCTTGATGCCGGTCGCCACGCCGCGCCAGCGGGCCAGCAGGGCCAGCAGATCGGGGTTTATGGCGATGCCCGCGTCCTGCATCTGGGCGACTGCGGCGCGCAGGCTGCTGCCGGAAGCGATGCGAAAATCGACGGTCGGCTCGTGCATCCGGATCGGTGCGTTGGCCCACCAGACGGCGGCGCCGATCAGGGTCGCGAGCGCGACGCTGATGAGTAGGAAGAGCTTCAGAAATAAACGCAAGGGAACTCGCTGGCTGGCCCCGGGTCTTGCCCTTGGAAACGAGGGTCGTTGAACGACCGCTATAATATCGCAAACCATAAAGGAGCACTTCCGACATGAATTCCAACTGGCGCAGCTTTCTTGAATCCACCGGCGCCGTCTTCAAGGACGGCAGCGACGAGATTCTCAATTTCGGCGACGCAAGCGGCGAACTTCAGGCGGCACGCGATCAGACCGTTCTGGTTCCGTTGACCCATCTTGGTCTGATCGAGGCGACAGGCGACGACGCCAAGGCCTTCCTGCACAGCCAGTTCACCAGCGATATCAACCATCTGGGGGCCGACCAGGTCCAGCATTCCGCCTGGTGTACCGCCAAGGGGCGCATGCAGGCCAGTTTCCTCGCCTGGCGCGAGGGGGATCTCCTCCGGCTGGCCATCGCGGGCGACCTGGAGGCTGCCTCCTTGAAGCGCTTGCAGATGTTCGTGCTGCGCTCCAAGGTCAAGCTGGCGAGCTTGACCGAGAGTCATCTGTTGCTCGGTCTGGCCGGCCCGCAGGCCGCCGCGGCGCTTGGCGATGCGGGCCTGCCCTGCCCTGGTACGCCGATGACCAGCGCCATCAGCGCCACGGCCAGCGTGATCTTGCTGGAGGCCAACCGCTATGTCGTTGCGGTCAAGCAGGACGCGATTGCCGAACTGTGGCGCAAGCTCGCGCTCAGGGCACGTCCGGCCGGACTTCCCGCCTGGCGCTGGCTCGACGTCCAGGCCGGCTTCCCGCTGGTAACGGCGGCAACGAAGGAAGAGTTTGTCCCGCAGATGGCCGATTTCGAGAAACTTGGCGGCATCAGTTTCCACAAGGGCTGCTATCCGGGTCAGGAAATCGTTGCCCGCACCCAGTATCTCGGCAAGGTCAAGCGTCATCTGTACCGCATCCGGAGCGACCAACTGCTCGAGGCAGGCGCCAATCTCCACTCGCCGGACAACCCGGATCAGGCCTGCGGCATGATCGTCAGCGGCGCGCCCTCGCCCGCCGGCGGCTACGAGGCGCTGGCCGTGGTTCAGTCAAACTTTGCCGGCAATCTGCATCTTGGCTCGCGCGAAGGTCCGAAAATCGAGGCTGTTGCGGTCAACCCCTGAAAAGGGGCAAAAATGTGCCTGATCGTTGTTGGCTGGCGGGTTGATCCGGATTTCCCGCTGGTCGTCGCTGCCAACCGCGACGAATTCCATGCGCGCCCGACCGCGGTCGCGAACTTCTGGGCCGATGCGCCCGAGGTCATTGCCGGCCGCGATCTGGAAGCCGGCGGAACCTGGCTCGGCATTACCCGGGGCGGACGCTTCGCGGCCGTTACCAATGTGCGCGAACCCGGCGCAGCCAAGGGGCTTCATTCAAGAGGCAGGCTGACGCAGGCATTTCTCGAAGGCCTGCAAAGCGCGGCCGACCATATTGGCCGGATCGAAATGGGCGATTACTCCGGCTTCAATCTGCTGGTCGGCGATGGCCAGTCGCTTTGGTACTGCAGCAATCGCGGCGCGAAACCATCGGAACTGGCGCCGGGCGTCTATGGCCTCTCGAATCATCTGCTGGACAGCCCGTGGCCGAAGCTGCTGACGGCGCGTCAGAGATTTTCGCAGGCGCTGACGCATTTGCCGGACCGCGAACCGCTGTTCGGCATTCTGGCCGACGACGAGATCGTTCCGGATGGCGAACTGCCCGACACCGGCATTCCACTCGACTGGGAGCGGCGCCTGTCGGCGATTTTCGTGCGCGCCGAGGGTTATGGAACCCGTGCCTCGACGGTGGTCGTGCAAGCCGCCGACGGCAGCATCAATTTCGAAGAGCGCAGCTTCGGGCCGGGCGGCGTACCAACTCAATCTTCGCTGATTTCGACCGGCGTATAGGCCGGGACCAGATCGAAGAGCTCGACGATGTCGGCATTGCGCATGCGGATGCAGCCGTGCGAGCCTGGCGTGCCCATCTCGACTTGTTCCGGCGTCCCGTGGATATAAATGTAGCGGCGCATGGTATCGACGCGGCCAAGCCGGTTCCGGCCGGGCTCACAGCCGGACAGCCAAAGGATGCGCGTCAGGATCCAGTCGCGCCCGGGATGTTCCCGCTCGAACGCTACGGACCACGCTTCGCCGGTAGGCCGGCGGCGCACGAAAATCGTATTCTCGGCAGCGCCCGCGCCGATTTTGGCCCGGATCCGGTGTCGACCGCGCGGTGTCTGAAAACTGCCGAATACCTCGCCGACGCCGGCCTTGCCCGTGGAAACGCAGTATTCGCGCAGAACTCGCCCGGCGTCGTCGAACAATGTCAGCAGTTGGCGGGCAACCGAGATTTGGATCTTCATGAAAACTTCTGCCGCCGTTCAGCAAAAAAGGCGGAAAGGACGCCGCTGCACTCATCGGCCAGAACGCCGCCAACCACGGCGGTGTGGTGATTCAAACGCGCGACGGCGAAGAGGTCGACGACGCTGCCGTGAACCCCGGTCTTGGGGTCACGCGCGCCATAAACGACGCGCGCGATCCGCGCATGGAGGATGGCCCCGGCGCACATCGCACAGGGCTCCAGGGTCACGAACAGCTCGCAACCCGGCAAGCGATAGTTACCAAGGCTGCGCGCGGCATCGCGTAGCGCGGCAATTTCGGCATGGGCAGTCGGATCGCTCGCGCCGATCGGGCTGTTGAAACCCCGTCCGACAATTTTTCCGGCCCTGACCACGATCGCCCCGACCGGCACCTCGCCAAGACATTCCGCCGCGCGCGCCATGGAAATGGCCTCGCGCATGAAGTATTCGTCGCCGAGCCCGGCGCCGGCTTCCTCGCCTATTCCCACTCGATCGTTGCCGGCGGCTTGCCGGAAATGTCATACACGACCCGGTTGATGCCGCGCACTTCGTTGATGATGCGGTTCGACACCTTGCCGAGCAGGCTGTGCGGCAATTCGGCCCAGTGGGCGGTCATGAAGTCCTGCGTCTGCACGGCGCGCAGGGCGACCACGTATTCGTAGGTACGCCCGTCACCCATGACGCCGACGCTCTTGACCGGCAAAAAGACGGCGAAGGCCTGGCTGGTCTTGTCGTACCAGTCGGCGGCGCGCAGTTCGTCAATGAAGATGGCGTCCGCGCGGCGCAGCAGGTCGGCGAATTCGTTCTTCACTTCGCCCAGGATGCGCACCCCGAGGCCGGGACCGGGGAACGGATGGCGATAAACCATTTCGTGCGGCAGGCCGAGCGCCACGCCCAATTCGCGGACTTCGTCCTTGAACAGTTCGCGCAGCGGCTCGAGCAGCTTGAGGTTCAGGGTTTCCGGCAGGCCGCCGACGTTGTGATGACTCTTGATGGCGTGCGCCTTGCTCGTCTTGGCGCCGGCGGATTCGATCACATCCGGGTAAATCGTGCCCTGAGCCAGCCACTTGGCGTTGGGTAGCTTGGCAGCTTCCGCCTGGAAAACCTCGACGAACTCGCGGCCAATGATCTTGCGTTTGACTTCCGGGTCGGAGACCCCTTTCAGGTGGCCCATGAACTGTTCGGTCGCATCGACGTGAATGACCCTGACCCCGAGATTGCGAGCAAAGGTTTCCATGACCTGCAAGCCCTCGTTGAGACGCAGCAGGCCGTTATCGACGAAGACGCAGGTCAGCTGATCGCCGATCGCCTAGTGCAGCAGTGCCGCGACGACCGAGGAATCGACGCCGCCGGAAAGTCCGAGGATGACCTCGTCGCTGCCGACCTGGGCGCGCACCTTGGCAATTGCCTCATTGACGTAATCCGGCATGTTCCAGTCGTGACCGCAGCCGCAGATGTCATGCACGAAGCGGCCGATCATCTCCTTGCCCTTGAGGGTGTGCGTCACTTCGGGGTGGAACTGGACGGCGTAGAAACCGCGCGCCTCGTCGGCCATCGCGGCCACCGCGCACGATTCGCTGCTGCCGATGACCTTGAAGCCGGGCGGCAGTTCGGTGACGCTGTCGCCGTGGCTCATCCAGACTTCGAGCAAGCCATGCCCTTCGGCATTGGTGCGATCCTGAATGTTGTTGAAGAATTTCGAGTGCCCGCGGGCGCGCACTTCGGCAAA
>JBFZCS010000019.1:0-15298 GCA_041307825.1 Azonexaceae bacterium | reverse complement strand
CATCAACTGTCCGACATCGAACGCGCCAAGCGCAGGCCATGTCAGCAAGGCCAGAAAAAAACTGACGCACAGTTTCCTGATCATCTCTTTTTCCAGAAATCGTAGAAATTGAACCAGTTGTAGGGCGCCAGTCGGCAATAGTGGTTCAGACGCTCGACATAGCGCTGCTGTGCTGCGCCCATCGCTGCTTCCCGTTCGCTGCGTGGCGTTTCCGAAAAGTCGGCCAGTTGCTCGAAATGAATCTGGTAACGATTGCTGCCCAGGTAGAGGCCGGTCATGAAAAAAATCGGTCGCTGCAACATCGCGGCCATGCGGAACGGGCCAACCGGGAACGGTGCCATTTTGCCAAGAAATTCGCAGTCGACCGTGGCATCACCATCGAGTCCGCGGTCGGCCAGCATGCCGACCAGATAGCCATGATCGAGTTTGTCGCGTGCTTCGAGCATCGATTCCATGCGTCCAAGCGCAATGATGTCCTCGGTCGCCTTCGGGTTGATCGCCTCCAGCGCCCCATTGATCTTGCGCGCGTTTTCCTCGTACATCAGCATCGCCACTTTCAGGCCCGCGCGACCCCGACCGACGGCACGCAAGACCTCGAAGCTACCGAGATGCGCCCCGATCAGCAGTGCCCCCGGTTGCCTGGCCAGCGAGGCGTGCAAGGCATCGGCGCCGATCACCTCGATGTCGAACAGGTCGAAACGGTCGTTCAGGAGGTAGATACGGTCATGGATCGTGCTCGCAAAAGACAGTACATGCCGAAAACCGTCGGACCATTCCGCCCAGCGACCGAGGGCACGTCCCAGATATTCGCGACTGGCTTTCCTTGCCGTTGGCGCAAAAAGCAGGAAATAGACGGCGATACCATAAAGGACAACGCGGCCAAGCGTTCTGCCGAAAGTCAGCGAGATCCACACCATCAGCTTCAGGATGGCCTGATTGCTGCGTTCCTGCTGATGCATCCAGCCAACTGCGGATGGTTTGCCGGAACTCATGCGGAGGTTGCCAGCAAGTTGCAGGCAGCGACCTCGCGCCCGGCGCCGCGCACGTTGATGGCAATCGCGCCGTGTTCACCTATGTTCAGGGCAAATACAAGCAATTCACCAGGCGCGACCGGACTGAAAAATTTGGCAGCTCCGATCTGCCACGCGGCAACCTGATACCCGAGCAGGCGTTCGGCAAACAGGATGGCCTGGTCGAGCAGGACAACGCCAGGCATGATCGGGCGCCCGGGGAAATGTCCCGCGAGTGCCGGATGATCGGATGGTGCCCTCCAGGTGCACTCAACGCCCGGCATGCTCGACCTGTTCGGCATAGAGGGCTTGCAATCTGCTGATCGGCAACTTGCCGGTACTGTTTCTCGGGAGTTGATCGAGAAAGATCAGCGGCCGTGGCAGAAAAACCGGATCAAGGCGCTCGCGCAATTTGGCAAGAAGCGTTTGTGGTTTCAATTCGGGAGCGACAACGAAGGCACACAAGCGCGTAATGCCATCCTGAACGGTTTCTTCTGGCAGGAAGAAGGCGGCATCGATCACCCCGGAAATGGCGGTGATCTGGTGGTTGAGGTAAGCCAGCGACGAACGCTTGCCGGCAACATTGACGAGGTCGGCACAGCGTCCATGCAAAAGGAAACGTCCGTCGGGAAGAATCTCGATGATATCGGACAGCGCCACCCTGCCCTCGACATGGCCGCCCAAAGCGAAGGTCTGCCCGGTTTCCTGTTCCAGCCGGATGTCAGGCAGCAATTGCCAGGCTTGGCTGGCCGTCGTACGCCGGCTGGCGATCTGGCCGGTTTCGGTACTTCCGTAAATTTCATGGAGCGGCACTCCAAAGCGATTTTCTGCCTCGCTGGCGAGCTTCATGGACAGTGGCGCCGTGGCAGAAAGCAACAAATCAATGGCCGGCAATACCAGCCCGCTGGCCAGCAAGGTCGAGAGGTGGAACGGTGTCGTAACCAGGAGACGCGGGCGCGGTACGCCTTCAAGTGCCGTAACAATGTCCTGCGGGTAAAACGGCTTTCCCGACCAGAAGGCGCATTGTCCATGCAATGCCAGCAGGAAGGTGGACTCGAATCCGAAGGCATGCTGAACGGGAACCGTTCCGACGATAGCGTGCGGGTATTCAAGCAGATTCAAGCGTTCGGCGCCGGCCCAACCGTTGTGAACCAGGCCCCCCCAGGTTTTAAAATGTGGCATTGGCGTTCCCGTCGAACCAGACGTGAACAGGCATGCGGCAATGTGGTCGGCCGGAATTTCCGGGACCTTGTTCACCTCTGCCGGGTCGGGGGTAGAAAGGACCGGAAAATCAAATCGTGGCAGGTTAAGACCGTCAAATTCGCTGTCGCATAAACACACCACGTCAGGAAAGTCATGCTGAATACGACGAAGCGTTTCCGCTGACTGGGATGCAGGTTGCAAACTCGTCTTTCCGGTCATCAGGCCGGCCGCGAACCCAACGGCAAAACGGTAGCGATCCTGGCAGATATTCAGCAGGTAACGCTCGCCGGGAAGTTGCGCCGCCAAGGCTTCTGCGTCAGCAAGAAATCTACGAACCCTGATGGAGCCATCTGGCAACCACGCAAAGATGTCATCAAGGCTGCCGTACCGAACCAGCGGGAATGCATTCATGGGTGCTTGGCGAGCGTATTGGCGCGATGGCGCATCGCTGCGCGATAGCCGCGAATGGTATCGGCAACCCCGGTGCGATCCGCGGGTGGCAGTACACGGTGTCGGAAATATTGTTCCGCCGCGAACATCAGCAAGACCAGAGGAAAGGTCAGCAGATTCGCAAAAACCGACCAAGTCGCTTGCGATGCAAAAATGAAAAGCAATACCGAGGCACTCGCGTTACCGAGAAAGAATGCTGTCCAAGCGATGGTGACCTGTCTGGTATAGCGTTCTACTGATGGCGAAATCGCACCATTGTGTGCGAACAGCGCAAACTGGGTAACCAAGGGCGTGCGTCCTCTGTTAAGGGTACGACCAAAAAGAGCCCCAAGGGCGAGGTTTGTGCCGAGATGCTGAATGAAATACATAAGCGCCACGTTCTGACGCAGGCCCGCCCAGAACCATGCAAGCAAGCAGATTACCCCAAGGCCGCCAACAACCATCCAGATCAAGTTGCCAACTCGCCAGAGCAAAATGACCACCACCGCAAGCAACGGCGCCACAGCCAATGCCAAGCCCACATCGGAGACACCGCTTCCCGCGCTATTAAAATGTGCCAACACTGCCCATGCGACCAACAGAAAGGCGACCACGACACCACGCATGATCGCTAACGGTGATACCCGGTTCATCTCGTCCGGTGCGCAGCGATATACGTAACCAGGGTGCGCAACGATGTGAATATGCGGATGTTGTCCTCACTGTCCGAGCGCAGCTGGAAGCCATAGCGTTTGGAAATCACAAGTGCAATCTCCAAAACGTCAATCGAATCAAGGCCGAGGCCTTCGCCAAACAGGGGCGCATCGGGCTCGATCTGTTCAGGGCCGATGTCAAGATTCAGCGCTGAAACAATAAGTTCTGCCACTTCTGGCAGCAAGGCCTCGGGAGCTAACTCTAGGAGTTCTTCAGACATGAAAATATTTTCCGTAGTTTGTTCAGGCAACGGCGCGAAATGCGAGCACCGCGTTGCTGCCTCCAAAGGCGAAGGAGTTGGATAAGGCGGAAGTTAGCCGTTGATTATGGCGCCCGGTCGTGACGTGATCGACACCCTTACAGGCCGGATCAATGTTCTCGAGATTTGCCGTTGGCGGAATCGCCTTCTCACGAAGGGCGAGTATGGTTACGATGGCTTCTATGGCGCCCGCCGCACCGAGTTGATGACCATGCATCGATTTCGTGGCACTCACCGGCAACCGGGCTGCACGCTCTCCGAAAACGGATCTCAGCGCTGCAATCTCGATCGGGTCTCCTTCGATCGTCGCCGTACCATGAGCGTTGATATAGTCAATCTCATCCGGTGCCAGACTCGCATCGGCCAGCGCAGCTTTCAGCGCGCGCACTTGCCCACCCATTTCCGGACGCACAATGTGGCTATGATCACAACTCGTGCCATAGCCGACCATCTCGCAATGGATACGTGCGCCACGCGCAACTGCATGATCCCAATCCTCGAGAACTAACGCCGACCCGCCTTCACCGAGCACCAGCCCCGATCGGTCTGCATTGAACGGGCGACAAGCGCATGGGGAACTGTTTTCATCGCCGCCGGCCACGACACGCAGAGACTCCCACGCGCGAACCACGCCATAGGATTGTGGCGCCTCCGAACCACCTGTCAGCATCACCGGTGTCTCGCCACTGCGAACGCGGCGGAATGCTTCGCCGATGGCAATTGCTGCGGAAGCGCAAGCTACTGCATGGTTCGTACTGATTCCCCCAAGTCCGAGCTGGATCGAAATGTGCGCAGATGCGGCGTTGCCCATTGCCAGAACAACAGACATCGGTGAAATGCGTTCTCTCCCCTTTTGCCACAGTTCCCTGTAAGCCTTCTCGACAGCAAAGGTGCCACCCATCGCGGTTCCCCAGGAAACCCCCCAGTCCTCACGGCTTTCCTCCGAAGAGCCACGGGAAAAGCCAGCATCCTGCCAGGCACCGAAGGCTGCCGATGTACCCAGTTGCGCGAACCGGTCCATCGTCCCCGCGAGCGCCCGCCCGAGCACGGCGTCGGCATCAAATTCCGGGCAGCTTACAAACGGAACGGCCAGCGGAACCGGGATGTCGTTGGTCTGAAGGAAGCGAATTGCCGACTCTCCATTGAGCAGGCGCAGAAAAAAATCCGCGAGATCACCACCATATGGGCTGACCAGACCGACTCCTGTCACTGCCACTCGACACTTGCCCATCCGCTCAACCTTGCTCAGCGCGAAGGCGATCCATCAGCGAGGCCAGATCGCCAACCGTAGTCGGGCCAGCAAAATCTCTGCTAGGGATGACGTTAAAACGATCCTCAAACTCAAACATCAACTCAACCAGCATCAAAGAGTCGACCCCAAGATCCGCCAAGAGCACCTCAGGAAGAACCTTCTCAGGGCCAATGCCAAGACGGCTACCAAGAAATTCGCGAATAACGGTTAATGATTTCATAATAAATACCATTATAGTTCGGAACCAATACATCAGTTTATTCGCGCACCATAAACGAGCACAATTCGTTGTCGACATTTTCTAGAGATTCACGTGCCCAGTCTTTTTGTTAGCTCGAACAAACCTCCAATTGGCGAGTCAGATGGCTGGTTGCGGAAAGCCAGGTACAGAGCTTTTTGGTTGTGGCCACTCAAGGCAATCGGCATAATGGGGTTCATGTTATTGTTTTTTTGGGGTTATTTCGGGGTAATGCAACACCCTCTCGCCACGCCAAAAGTTATGCCACTGACCATCATCGACGAATGGATCCCATTCACCCCTGCTGCCTTCGGCATTTATGTTTCGCTCTGGCTCTTTGTTTCCCTCCCACCCGCTTTTCTGATCGATCTCCGCCAGTTGCTGGGTTACGGACTCTGGATTGGGGCATTGTGTATCTCTTGCCTGATCATCTTCTGGGTGTGGCCGACGACAATTCCGCCATTCGAGTTGGATTGGGAAAAGTACCCCACAATTGCTCAGATCAAGGGGTTCGATATTTCCGGCAATGCGTGCCCTTCGCTACATGTCGCGACGGCTGTATTTTCAGCAGCATGGCTACAGCATATCCTGCGGGATATCGACGCCCCTCGCTGGATGGCTATTGCGAATTGGATCTATTGCCTGATGATTATCTGGTCCACCATAGCAATAAGGCAACATGTCGCTATTGACGTCATGGCAGGAACTGCGGTCGGACTGATCTTTGCTGGATTTTCACTAAACGCCATGACTGGCCGAGATCCCCACGCCTAGAGCCCAGCCCACTCAGACCAACAGTCAACTACTGCCCATCAGCGAATTACAAGGCTTTCAGTTCCAATTGAATGCCTTGGAGCAGTTCTTTGACCCAGTCGTTATAAAAAGGATGGATCATGGGCGTACCTTCAGCAACACCTCTCGCTGGCGAGTTGTAATCCATGTAACTGGCACCCTTGCTGGGCGAGCCCAGAGACAGCCCGTATTTCATGTTGATGCTGTTTTGATACTTGATCGAGAATCGCTCCGCCGAGTAGGCAATCCACACGACCACGGTATGCTTTCCCCGTACAACCAGTTTTGCCGAGATCGGGTCGCCATTCGTGCTTCGGGTAACTTCCCATTTCTGAGCTTCCGCAGCCCGAATAATGGCATCACGGACTTGATCAGAGCTAACCGGGCGCCCCGAGGTGGTTATCACCGGAACGTCAATGTGGTTAACAATCGGCACTGGCTCTCTGGCAATTGCGCTAGAAGAAAACACCAGGAACAAGGTTAGAAAACCAAGAAATTTTTTGACGGTTGTCATTTCGTTCTCCTTGTAGATACAACCAAATATCACTTCCATCAAATATCATTCTAGTATCGAATCCATTTGCTTTCCAGAAGCGCTCCAATGAAGAAATGCGCTGAGCAGATCCTCCCAAGTGCAATTTCCAGCTGCGGTTCAGAAAACAAAAAGGCCAATCCGAAGATTGGCCTAATTGCTTGATTCTATTGGTCGGGGCGGCGGGATTCGAACTCGCGACCCCTTGCACCCCATGCAAGTGCGCTACCAGGCTGCGCTACGCCCCGACAAGCCCGAAATTATACCGCAAAACCGCGGGATTCATAGGCTCAGCATCTGAATCACATAGGTCAATTCCGCACGCAGACCGCCCACGGAATTCGCCGATCCTGAGACTTTGACCGCAGCAGTTTCATTCGCAACACCTTCATCGAGCCTGTTACGCGCACCGCTAATCGTAAAACCCTGATTATAAAGCAGTTCTCGGATACGCCGAACGAGCAGGACTTCATGGTGCTGATAGTAGCGGCGGTTACCCCGCCGCTTCACCGGCTTGAGCTGATTGAACTCCTGCTCCCAGTAGCGCAAAACGTGCGGTTTTACCCCGCACAGTTCGCTTACCTCACCAATCGTGAAGTAACGCTTGGCGGGAATCGGCGGCAGTTCCTCGCCGCTCGAAGTCTTAGGCCGATGTTCCATCGCAGGCGAGTTCGACGTCGGATTTCAGCTTCTGGCTGGCGTGGAAAGTCACCACGCGGCGCGCCGTAATGGGGATTTCCTGGCCCGTCTTGGGATTGCGACCCGGACGCTGCGGCTTGTCGCGCAGCTGGAAATTGCCGAAACCCGAGAGCTTGACGCCATCCCCGGTTTCCAGGGCATTGCGGATCTCTTCGAAGAAGGCTTCGACCATATCCTTGGCCTCACGCTTGTTGAGGCCGACTTTCTCGAACAACAGGTCGGCAAGCTCGGCTTTGGTCAGTGTCAGTGTCATTGTGATTTGTCCGTCAGGCACGCAGTTGAGCGGCGAAGGCCTGCTCAAGACAGGACATCAGTTGCTGCATCGCCAAGTCGACTTCCGTATCTTGCAAAGTACGTTGAGTATCTTGCATAACTATCCGGAACGCAAGACTTTTTTTGTTTTCCGGAACACCCTTTCCAGTGTAAACATCGAACAGTTGAATGTCCTGAACGAGGGCCGGCAACTTCCCATTAAGGCCATCGAGCAGGGTCTGCAAGGCGAGTTTGTGATCGACCACGATCGCCAGGTCGCGGATCACCGGCGGAAACCTGGAGACCTCGGTGTAGGCGGGAACATTCGCCGCCTTGAGTGCGGCGAAATCGAGTTCGAAGACCACCGGCGCCTGCGGTAGATCGTACTTTTGCGCCCATTCCGGATGCAACTCGCCGATGCAGCCGATTTCCCTGCCCTCGAGCAAAACGCGGGCAGCGCGGCCCGGGTGCAGCGCCGGATGGGTCACCCTTTCAAAACGCAGTTGAGCGGGCGCCAGCAGCGCTTCGAGATCACCCTTAACATCGAAGAAATCGACCTTGCGCGCCCCGCTCCCCCAGACCTCCGGCAGCGTACCGCCAAATGCCAGACCAGCCAGCTTCCACGGCTGATGGAAACCGGCGACCGGTACGGCCTGCGGGTCGCGATGGAAGGTTCGTCCGACTTCGAACAGGCGGACCCGGCTCTGCTTGCGCTTCAGGTTGGTCAGCAGGTTGGAAATCAGGCCGCCGTACAGGGTCGACCGCATCACGGCCATCTGGCTGGCGATCGGATTGGCCAAGCGGATCAACTCGGCTTCTTCGATCTTGCCAGCAAAATCGGCTTCCCAGGCTTCCTCAACGAAGGCGAAATTGACCACCTCCTGATAGCCGCGGTCGGCCAGCATCTGGCGGATGCGATAGGCCGGACGCTGCGCTTCCGGCTGGAGCATCATTTTCATCTGCCCGCGCGGTGCCGTGGCGGGAATGTTGTCGTAGCCGTAGAGACGGGCGATTTCCTCGATCAGATCCTCTTCGATTTCCATGTCGAAGCGCCAGGACGGCGGCGTCACCAGGAAATCATCGCCCTGTTGCTCGAAAGACAGCGCCAGCCCCGTGAACAGGCCTGCAATACGCTCGGCCCCAAGCGGCAGACCGAGCACTTTCTCGGCGCGGGCCGTGCGCAGGCGCACCGGTTGACGGGCCGGCAATGCCGCCTTGGCTTCGCCGACCGGACCGGCCTGGCCGCCGCAGATGTCGAGGATCAGCTGCGTGGCGCGCTCGATGGCACGCCGCGTGCCGCCGAAATCGACGCCGCGCTCGAAGCGATGCGAGGCATCGGAGCCGAACCCATAGCGACGGGCACGGCCGGCGATGGCCTTCGGTGCAAAGAAGGCGGACTCCAGGAAGAGCTCGCGGGTTTCCAGCGTGATACCGCTCTCCTCGCCGCCCATGATGCCGGCCATGGCCAACGGCTTGGCGTCGTCGGAAATCATCAAAATATCGGCGTCGACCGCGATCGTCTGCTCGTTCAACAGCAGCAGTTTCTCCTCCGGCCTGGCCATTCGCGCATGCACCGCGCCCTCCAGCCGGGTATTGTCGAAAGCGTGCAGCGGCTGGCCGAGCTCGAGCATCACGTAGTTGGTGACGTCGACCAGCGCGGAGATGGCGCGGATGCCGCTGCGCTCGAGGCGGCGCTTCATCCATTCCGGCGTCGGCGCCTTGGCGTCCACGCCCTTGATGATGCGACCGCAGTACAGCGGGCAGGCCGCCGGCGCATCGAGCACGATGGCGCGGGTATCGGCGATGCTCGCCGGCACCTCCGGAACGACCGGCAGACTGGTCGCCGCCCCGGTAATCGCCCCGACTTCACGGGCGATGCCGAGCAACGACAGGCAGTCAGCACGGTTCGGTGTCAGCTTCAGCTCGAACTGGTTGTCGTCGAGATCGAGATACTGGCGGAGCGACTGGCCGACCGGCGCATCGGCCGGCAGGATCAGCAGGCCGGCTGCCTCCTCGGCGAGGCCCAGTTCCTTGGCCGAACACAGCATGCCGGAGGACTCGATGCCGCGCACCTTGGCGACCTTGATCGTGAAATCGCCAGGCAACTGGGCGCCGGGCAGCGCGCACGGCACCTTGAGAGCGACGGCGACGTTCGGCGCGCCGCAGACGATGGTGGTCGGCGTGCCGCTGCCAGTATCGACCCGGCAGACGTTCAGGCGGTCGGCATCCGGGTGCCTGACGACTTCCAGGACCTGGGCGACGACGACGCTGTCGAAGGCAGGGGCGACCGGCGCCAGTTCCTCGACTTCGAGTCCGGCCATGGTCAGCAGATGGGAAAGTTCCGCGCTCGTCAACTGGGGATCGACGAGGGTACGCAGCCAGGATTCGGAGAATTTCATGCGAATTGCCTCAGGAAACGCAGGTCGCCTTCGAAGAACAGGCGAAGATCATTGACGCCATAACGCAGCATGGTCAGGCGGTCGGGGCCGAAGCCAAAGGCAAAGCCGGTGTACTTTTCCGGGTCGATGCCGGCAATACGCAGTACGTTTGGATGAACCATGCCGCAACCGGCGATCTCCAGCCAGCGGCCCTTCAGCGCGCCGTTCATGAAGGCGACGTCGATTTCGGCAGATGGCTCGGTGAATGGGAAAAACGAGGGACGGAAGCGCACTGTCAGATCATCGGTTTCGAAGAAGCTCTTCAGGAAATCGGCGATGACGCCCTTGAGGTCGGCGAAGGACACGCCCTCACCCACCCACAGGCCTTCGACTTGGTGGAACATCGGCGAGTGGGTCGCATCGGAATCGACGCGATAGACGCGGCCCGGCGCGATGATGCGGATTTCGGGCATTTTTTCCAGTTGACCGAAGCGCGCCACATGCGCCTGCATGTAACGCGCCTGGATCGGACTGGTATGGGTGCGCAGCAGCACCTTCTCGGCCAGCGAGCCGTCCGGGTTCTGCAGGTAGAATGTATCGTGCATCGAACGCGCCGGGTGATCCTCGGGCGTGTTCAAGGCGGTGAAATTCTGGAAGTCTTCTTCGATTTCCGGGCCGTCGGCGACTTCGAAGCCGATCGAGGCAAACAGGGATTCGATGCGCTCCAGCGTCCGCGTCACCGGATGCAGGCCGCCGCGCGCTTCGCTGCGACCGGGCAGCGTGATGTCCAGCGCCTCTTCGGCCAGGCGAGCTTCCAGCGCCGCCTTGCGGATCGCTTCGCGGCGCTCGTTGAGAGCAGCTTCGACGGCGCTCTTGGCGACGTTGATCGCCGCGCCGGCGGTTTTTTTCTCCTCGGGCGGCAACTTACCCAAGCCCTTCAGGAGTTCGGTGATCTGGCCGCTCTTGCCGAGGAAACGGGCTTTCAGCTGTTCCAGCGCATCGGGGTCGGAAATGGCAGCGAATGCAGCTTGCGCTTCGCCAACGATTTGATCGAGATTGTCCATAGGCTTCCACCAACAAAAAAGGAGGCTTGCGCCTCCTTTTTCCAATTACGCTTTCGCTCAGGCGCCGAGCTGTGCCTTGGCCTGATTGGCCAGAGCGGCAAAAGCCGGCTGATCGAAGACGGCCAGATCGGCCAGAACCTTGCGGTCAACTTCGATATTGGCTTTCTTCAGGCCGTTCATGAAGGTGCTGTACTTCATTCCTTCCAGACGAGCGGCGGCATTGATACGGGCGATCCACAGGGAGCGGAACTGGCGCTTGCGCTGACGACGGTCACGGTACTGGTATTGACCGGCCTTCATCACCGCCTGCTTGGCGATGCGATATACGTTCTTGCGCCGACCGCGGTAACCCTTGGCCTGATCGAGAACCTTCTTGTGGCGCGCGCGCGCCGTTACACCACGTTTGACTCTAGGCATCGTCTATCTCCTTATGCGTAGGGCATCATGGCGCGGACAGATGCTGAATCGCGCGCATTAACTTCGACGGAACCGCGCAGATGGCGTTTCACCTTGGTGGTCTTCTTGGTCAGGATGTGACGCTTGAAGGCTTGGCCGCGCTTGATACTGCCACCGGCGCGGACCGAAAAGCGCTTCTTGGCGCCACTCTTGGTCTTCATTTTGGGCATTTTCTGCTCCTAATGACATGCTGCCAGGTGGCTCCCGAAGGGAACGCTTTTACTACCCGAAAGCACTTATATAAACAACTAGTTACAACTACTTCTTAAACCTTCTTCTTGGCCGGGGCGATGATCATGATCATCTGGCGGCCTTCCATCTTCGGCATCTGCTCGACTTGCCCGACGGCTTCGAGGTCTGCCTTGATCCGTTCCAGCTGGCGCATGCCGAATTCCTGATGCGCCATTTCGCGACCCCGGAAGCGCAGGGTCACCTTGACCTTGTCTTCTTCTTCCAGGAAACGCGTCATGTTCCTGAGTTTGATCTGGTAATCGTTTTCGTCGGTACCCGGACGCAGCTTGATTTCCTTGACCTGTACCTGCTTCTGCTTCAACTTGGCTTCGTGGGCGCGCTTCTGTTCCTGGTACTTGAACTTGCCGTAGTCCATGACCCGGCAGACCGGCGGCTTGGCCATCGGTGCGATCTCGACCAGATCGACGCCTGCTTCCTCTGCCATCTGGAGTGCAGCACGGACACTCATGATGCCGAGCTGTTCACCTTCCACACCCTGGAGACGAATCTCCGGAACCGTAATTTCTTCGTTGAGGCGATGCGCCTTGTTCTGAGCTATGGTGAAACCCCCGAAAACATCAATAATTAGGCCGTGCCACTACGCGCTGCGACTTCCCCTCGGAGTCGCTCGATCAGAACCTCCACGGACATCTGTCCGAGATCCTGACCGCCGCGTGTTCGCACGGCCACCAGTCCGTCCGCCTTTTCCTTGTCGCCTACGACGAGCTGATAAGGCATCCGGTTCAAGCTATGTTCACGAATTTTATAGGTTATTTTCTCGTTGCGCAAATCCGGCTCGGCCCGGAAGCCCGCCTGGTGTAGCTTTTGCGCGACGTCGGCGGCGTACTCGGCCTGTTTTTCAGAAATGTTCAGGACCACCATCTGCACCGGCGCAAGCCACAAGGGCAGCGCGCCCGCGAAGTTTTCGATCAGGATGCCGATGAAGCGCTCCAGCGAACCGAGAATCGCCCGGTGCAGCATGACCGGCGTCTTGCGCGTATCATCGGCAGCGACATATTCCGCCCCTAAGCGGCCCGGCATCGAGAAGTCGACCTGCATGGTGCCGCACTGCCAGGAGCGGCCGATCGCATCCTTGATGTGGAATTCGATCTTCGGGCCGTAGAAGGCGCCCTCGCCCGGCAATTCGGTCCACTCCAGACCCGAGGCACGCAAGCCGCCGCGCAACGCCTCTTCCGCCTTGTCCCAGACCTCGTCGGAACCGACGCGGCTGTCCGGACGAAGCGCCAGCTTGACGGCGACGTCATTGAAGCCGAAATCGGCGTAAACCTTCTTGACCAGCGCATTGAAGGCAGTCACTTCGGATTCGATCTGGTCTTCGGTACAGAAGATGTGGCCGTCATCCTGAACGAAGCCGCGCACGCGCATCAGGCCGTGCAACGCCCCCGTCGGCTCGTTGCGGTGGCAGGAGCCGAACTCGCCGTAGCGCAGCGGCAGCTCACGGTAGGAACGCAGGTCGGCATTGAAGACCTGGACGTGGCCCGGGCAGTTCATCGGCTTGACCGCGTAATCGCGGTTTTCCGACGCGGTCGTGAACATGTTGTCCTTGTAGTGCTCCCAGTGGCCCGACTTTTCCCACAGGGTCTTGTCGAGAATCTGCGGGCAGCGAACCTCCTGATAGCCGTTGTTGCGATAGACGGCGCGCATGTACTGCTCGATTTCCTGCCAGATCGCCCAGCCCTTGGGGTGCCAGAAAACCAGGCCCGGCGCTTCATCCTGCATGTGGAACAGGTCGAACTGCTTGCCCAGGCGACGATGATCGCGCTTCTCGGCCTCTTCGAGCATGTGCAGGTAGGCGTCGAGATCTTCCTTCTTCGCCCACGCCGTGCCGTAAATGCGCTGCAACTGCTCGTTGCGATGATCGCCACGCCAGTAGGCACCAGCCACCTTCATCAGCTTGAAGACCTTGAGTTTGGCCGTGGTCGGCACGTGCGGGCCGCGACAGAGGTCGATGAAATCGCCTTCGCGATAAAGCGACACCTGCTGGTCGGCCGGAATCGCGGCGATCAGCTCGGCCTTGTATTTCTCGCCTTGGTCGAGGAAGAACTTGACCGCATCGTCGCGGTTCCAGACTTCACGGCTGACCGGGATGTCCTTTTTCGCCAGTTCGGCCATGCGCTTTTCGATGGCCGCCAGATCTTCCGGGGTGAACGGACGCTTGTAGGCGAAATCGTAGTAGAAGCCGTTTTCGATGACCGGGCCGATGGTGACCTGCGCTTCCGGGAACAACTCCTTGACCGCGTAGGCCAGCAAATGCGCCGTCGAATGGCGGATGAGATCCAGTCCTTCGGCGTCACGTTCGGTGATGATGGCCAGATCGGCGTTCCGTTCGATCAGATGCGAGGTATCGACCAACGCACCATCGACCTTGCCGGCCAGCGCCGCACGGGCGAGGCCGGCGCCGATGCTGGCGGCGACCTCGGCGATGGTCACCGGATTCACGAAGGAACGAATTGAACCGTCGGGCAGTTTGATATCAGGCATGACAGGCCTCAAGGCAAAAAAAAAGCGCGGGGCGAGCCGCACTTTTCTGGTCGAACGAAGGCTGACTCGATTAGGGTTTCTGAACTGCGGTGCAAGTTCGGAAAGTGATCATTTCAGCTCCGCCAGGAATTTGGTAGGCGGTATTGGAATCGAACCAACGACCTCCACGATGTCAACGTGGCGCTCTAACCAACTGAGCTAACCGCCTGAAGAGACGCGAATTATAAGGATGTCCGGGGGCAAGTCAACAGCTATTCCGGGAAACGGCGCCGTTCCGGCCACCCACGGCGGTCAATCAGAAAATGCTGCTGCCAGGGCGGCGATCATGTAGCCATGGTCGAGCACGCCGGCGCTCTCGCGAATGCTGTGCATGGCCCACATCGGCGAACCGACATCGACGCTCGCCACCCCGAGCCCGGCGGCGACAATGGGGCCGATGGTACTGCCACAGCCGAGATCGCTGCGATGCGCGTACTGCTGGCAAGGTACCCCGGCCTTCTCGCACAGCATCATGAAACGCGCCGCACTATCGGCTCCGGTGCTGTAGCGCTGGTTGGCATTGGTTTTGATCACCGGACCGCCGTTGACCGCGACACGATGCGCCGGCTCGTAGGCCGCCGGGAAATTGGGGTTCCAGGCATGCGCCATGTCGGCGCTGATGAAGAAACTGCGCGCCAGCGCGCAGCGGTAGCCCTCGTCGTCAAGCCCGGCGCTGGCGGCGATCCTGCGCAGGACATCGGCGATGAAACTGCCGCCGGCGCCGGTCGCACTCGCGCTACCCACTTCTTCATGGTCGAAGAAGGCGCAGACATTGGTCGTCGCCGCGCTTGCCACGCCGAGAAGGGCACTCAGGCCGGCATGGCACGAGGCCAGATTGTCGAGCTGGCTGTCGGCGACGAACGCCTGTTCCATTCCCCAGAAGGCACCCGGCTGCGTATCGCAAACGCAAAGCTCCCAGCTCAGGATGTCGGCCGGCGCAACCGCAAGCTGCGCGGCGAGCAAACCATGAAAACACCCGTCGTCGACCGGGCCGTCGCCGGCAAGATCGAGCACCAGCGGCAGTTCGGTCTGTTTGTTGAACTTGAGGCCGTTTTCGTTCACCTCGCGATTCATGTGAATCGCCAGGTTGGGCAAGCGCAGCAGCGGCTCGGCAAAGCGCAACAGGCGCATTTCGACGCGCTCGCCGTTGCGGACGGCGACCCGGCCGGCAAGGCTCAGGTCACGGTCGGCAAAAGTTGCCAGGATCGGCCCGCCATAGACCTCGACGCCGAGCCGGAGCAGGCCGTC
>JBFZCS010000018.1:0-6943 GCA_041307825.1 Azonexaceae bacterium | reverse complement strand
GGACTCACCTCGTCGACGAATTCCAGCTTGTAAGCCATGCCGGAACAGCCGCTGGTACGAACCCCGAGGCGCAGCCCGACGCCCTTGCCGCGCTTGGCCAGGTAGTTGGCGACGTGTTTCGCCGCCTTGTCGCTCAAGGTAACGCCCATGCTTATTCTCCGTGCTTCTTCTTGTAATCCGCCACGGCTGCCTTGATGGCATCCTCGGCCAGGATCGAACAATGGATTTTAACCGGCGGCAAGGCCAGTTCCTCGGCAATATCCGTGTTTTTGATGCTCAGGACCTGGTCGACCGTCTTGCCCTTGACCCATTCGGTCACCAGCGAAGACGAGGCGATGGCCGAACCGCAGCCGTAGGTCTTGAACTTGGCATCCTCGATCACGCCGGACTTGTTCACCTTGATCTGCAGCTTCATCACGTCGCCGCAGGCCGGAGCGCCGACCATGCCGGTACCAATCCCGTCGTCATCCTTGCCGAAGGAGCCGACGTTACGCGGATTCTCATAATGATCAATGACTTTTACGCTATAGCTCATGTTGTTTCTCCTTTAATTTCCTTAGTGCGCCGCCCACTGGACGGTGTCGAGATCGATACCGTCCTTGAACATTTCCCACAACGGGGAAAGATCACGCAGTTTGCCAACTTTCAATTTCAACAAATTGATTGCATAGTCAATTTCCTCTTCAGTCGTAAATCGACCGATGCTGAAACGGATGGAACTGTGCGCCAGTTCGTCATTGCGGCCGAGAGCGCGCAATACGTAGGACGGTTCCAGGCTGGCCGAGGTACAGGCTGAGCCTGACGAGACCGCCAGATCCTTGATCGCCATGATCATCGACTCGCCTTCGACATAGGCGAAGCTGATGTTCAGGTTGTGGGCGACGCGCTGTTCGAGGTCACCATTGACGAAGGTCGCTTCCATGTCCCGCAGGCCGTTGAGCAGGCGGTCGCGCAGGGCACCGACGCGCTTGTTTTCTTCAACCATTTCTTCCCTGGCCAGGCGGAAAGCCTCGCCCATGCCGACAATCTGATGCGTCGCCAGCGTGCCGGAGCGGAAACCGCGCTCATGGCCGCCGCCATGCATCTGCGCTTCGAGGCGGATGCGCGGCTTGCGCCGCACGTACAGCGCGCCGATACCCTTCGGGCCATAGGTCTTGTGGGCGCAGAAACTCATCAGGTCGACCTTGAGTTTCTGCAGGTCGATATCGACCTTGCCGGTCGCCTGCGCAGCATCGACATGGAAGATCACGCCTTTCGCACGGCAGATTTCACCCAGTTCGGCGATCGGCTGAATGACGCCGATTTCGTTATTGACGAACATCACCGAGGCCAGCACGGTATCGGGCCGAATCGCCGCCTTGAAGGCGTCGAGGTCGATCAGGCCGTTCTCCTGAACCTCCAGATAGGTCGCTTCGAAGCCCTGGCGCTCCATTTCGCGGACGGTGTCGAGCACGGCCTTGTGCTCGGTCTGGACAGTGATGATGTGCTTGCCCTTGGTGCCGGCATAAAAATGCGCGGCGCCCTTGATCGCAAGATTGTTGGATTCCGTCGCGCCGGAAGTCCAGATGATTTCCTTGGGATCGGCTTTGACCAGCGCGGCGACCTCCTCGCGCGCCTCCTCGACGGCAGCTTCGGCGACCCAGCCGAAACTGTGCGAACGCGAGGCCGGATTACCGAAATGCTCGCACAGATAGGGAATCATCTTTTCCGCGACGCGTGGGTCGACCGGGGTGGTTGCCGAATAATCCAGGTAGATGGGGAGTTTCATCCGAGTTCTCGCTTTAAGGTTGATTCAATCGGTCAGTCTCAGACAGCCAGCGCTGTCATTCCCTGCAGGCGTCCGACCGTAAGCCGCAGGGTATTGATGAATTGGTCGACATCGCTTTCACTGTTGCCGGCGCCGAGGCTGACCCGCACCGCACCGCGCGCGACCTCCGGCGCCACACCCATCGCCCGCAGGACATGCGACGGCTCCGGGTTGGCGCTCGAACAGGCAGCACCGCTGGCCACCGCAAAGCCTTCACGATCCAGTTTGCCGACCAGCGTTTCGCCATCGATATCGGGCACGGCGAAATAAGTCGTGTTCGGCAAACGCTCGGCATCCGTACCGAAAATCCGCGCGCCGAGCGCCGCCAATCCGCTTTCGAGCCGCCCGCGCAGCGCGCGCAAACGAAGCGGTAGTTCGGCAACGCCGCGCGCCGCAAGTTCCGCCGCCACGCCGAAGCCGACGATGGCCGGCACGTTTTCGGTACCCGAGCGCAAGCCGCGTTCATGCCCACCACCGGCGATCAGCGGCTGCAGTTCGACGCGCTTGTCGAGCACCAGCGCCGCCGCGCCCTTCGGGCCGCAGGCCTTGTGCGCCGACAGGGTCATGGCATGAACGCCGGCTGCATTCAACGCCCGGAAATCGAGCGTCAGCTTGCCCAGCGCCTGAACCGCATCGGTATGAAACCAGCCGCCCGAGGTTCTGGCTGCCGTCGCCAGCGCCGCAACGTCCTGCACGACGCCGGTCTCGTTATTGGCGGTCATGAACGACAACAGCCTGGGACTCGCCGCGACGACGCCGGCGAAGGCGGCGAAATCCACCCTCCCCGCCGCGTCGACCGCTACGGTCTCGACCTGCCAGCCATTTCTTGCCAACTGCGCAGCCGGCTTCAGGATACAGGGATGCTCGATGGCGCTCACCGCCAGCAGACCGGGTTTCAACGAGGCTGCAGCGCCCTTGAGAAAGAGATTGTTGGCTTCGCTACCGCCGCTGGTGAATACCACCTCGGTCGGATGCGCGTTGACCGCTGCCGCCACCTGTTGTCGCGCCTCATCGACCGCATGGCGCGCCGCCCGGCCGTACTCGTGGCGGCTCGAAGCGTTGCCGAAGCGGCTTTCCAGCCACGGCAGCATGGCCGCCAGCACCGCCGGGTGGAGCGGCGTCGTGGCATTGTGGTCGAGGTAGACGGGTTGAAACATGGCTGTACTCAGACGACCGCGACTACCTTGTCACGCGTGGCGCGCGTCCGCGGCTGCGGACCGACCCGCCGAACCTCGATGACCGCGGCGCTGCCGGTCTTCGCTTCCTTCGCCCGCTGGCGCTCGGCGAGATCGGCGAGCGTCACCGAGGACAGATAGTCGTACATCTTGGCATTCAACGCCGTCCACAGATCGTGCGTCATGCAGCGATGATCGTCGAGGCAGTTTTCCCGGCCGCCGCACTGGGTCGCATCGAGCGGCTCATCGACGGCACGGACGATGTCCGCCACCGTGACCATATTCAAGGGCCGGGCGATGCAATAGCCACCGCCCGGGCCGCGCACGCTGTCGACCAGACTGTAGCGGCGCAACTTGCCGAACAGCTGCTCGAGGTAAGACAAGGAAATCTTCTGGCGTTCGCTGACCCCGGCCAGCGCCACCGGGCCGTCGTCGCCGCGCAGGGCGAGATCCATCATGGCGGTCACCGCAAAACGTCCCTTGGTCGTGAGTCGCATTCTGTACCTTTCGCAAATAACCTACTGATACGGTCAAATATATATACTTGATCAAATTAGTCAACCATTTTACCCAGGTAATTCGGATCGAAGCGGTCGGCGGCCAGCACCTCCTCGTCGCACTTGAAACCGGCCGCTTCCAGTTCCTTCAGCAGCGACGCCAGGCGGCGGTCGGTTTCGGCAGCGTGATCGAGCAGGCCGTGGATGGCCTTGGACAGCGGATCATCCTGGTCGAGCGCCACGGCGTAGGCGGAAAAGCCCAGTTTCTCGGCCTGCGCCTGACGCTGGCGGCTTTCCTCGGAGCGGTCGACCACCCGCGCCGGATTACCGACCGCCGTCGCGCCCGCCGGCACCGCCTTGGTGACTACCGCGTTGGAACCGACCCGCGCCCCGGCGGCGATCGTGATCGGGCCGAGAACCTTGGCGCCGGCGCCGACCACCACGCCATCCTCGAGCGTCGGATGACGCTTGCCTTTGTTCCATGAGGTACCGCCGAGCGTGACGCCATGATAGATCGTGACATCGTCGCCGATCGTCGCGGTCTCGCCGATCACCACGCCCATGCCGTGGTCGATGAAGAAACGGCGACCGATCGTCGCCCCGGGGTGAATTTCGATGCCGGTGAAGAAACGGGCAAAATGCGCGACGAAACGCCCCAGCCAGCGCAGGCGATGCCCCCAGAGCCAGTGCGCGAGGCGGTACATGAACAGCGCATGAATGCCCGGGTAGCACGTCAGCACCTCCCAGAAAGTTCGCGCCGCCGGATCGCGGTCGAAAACCGCACGAATATCCTCACGCAGATGCCGGAACATGAAAGCAGATTTCCCTGTCGATAACAGGGCGAATTCTAAAATACTCGACTGAATTTGTCAGCTATTTCGGACGCCCACCGGAGGCAGCAAAAGAAAACGGCCGGTTCGCGGCCGGCCGTTCCATGATCGACGAGGGAACCAGTTATTCAGTAAAGAAATTCACGTCATAGGGATATGGCTTCTGCGGCACCTTCGATGCCGCATTGCGCTCGGCGGTCTGCAGATCCTGTTTCTTGTCCCACCACAGCGCGCGCCCGATTTTCTGGTCTTCAACCCACTCCGGATGCTTTTCCAGTTCTTTGTTGATCCATTTCGTGTGGTCGGACACGAAGCCCGTATTGACGTCACCCATTTTTCCGCAATCCTTGAACTGTTCAAAACGATGGCCCATTCTAGCAGGGCCGACGAAATTTTCCGACAGCGCATTCGGCGTGGCTGCAGCGAAAGCCCGAAACCCAAGCGCCCGGAAAAATGACTATGCCCGGGCCAGGCCGGAAGGCAGGCCGTCCGGAAATTTCTGGGCGATTTCCTTCAGCGCGGTCTGCAGCATTTCCTCGACGACCGGGTGATAGAACGGCAATTGCAGCAGACTTTGCGCCGTTTCGCCGCGCTGGATGGCCCAGGCCAGGAGATGGGCGAGGTGTTCGCCGCCGGTCGCCACCATGGCGGCGCCAAGCAGTTTGCCGTCACGCGCATCGGCATAGATCCGCAGCAGACTCTCTTCACTGCCGAGTATTTTGGCCCGCCCATTGCTGTCACCTCCAGCGCTGCCGATCAAGATGGCTTGCGGGTCGAGTTGATCGAGGCGGGCGCCGACGCTGGCCACATCCGGATCGGCGAAGGCAATGCCGAGCGCCACCTTGCGCCTGAAGCGGGTGATCTCCGCGCGCGCCGCGTTGTAACCGGCGATCGCGCCTTCGTCGGCGGCCTCATGCATCAGCGGCCGGTCGCCATTGGCATCGCCGGCAATGAATACCGGAAAATCGCCGATCTGCATTGTCGCCGGGTCGAATTCCGGCATGCCACGCGCGTCGACCGCAATACCAGCCGCCGCAAGGTTCAGGCTATCGACATTGGGCCGCCGACCGAGCGCGGCGAGCAGCAGATCGACCTTGGCCACGCGGTCACCGGAGCGCATAAGCACCTCCTCACCGCTTGCCGACACCGACACCTCGCTACCGAGCCAGAGGGTTATTTCACGCCCGAAGCGGGCAATCGCCCGCTCGCCGATCACCGGGTCGACAATGCCGGCCACCATGTTCGCGACATCGGCGCCGATCACTTCGACGCCAAGACGCGACAGTGCCAGCCCCATTTCCAGGCCAATCGCCCCGAGACCAAGCACGCCGACGCGCTTCGGCAAGGCCGGCAATTCGAAAAGCTGATCGGTGGTCACCGTCCGCTCAGCCACCGCCGCCAGCCATTTTGGCAGCACCGGGCTTGAACCGGTGGCGATGACCACGGCGCCGGCCCGAACGATCTGAACCTCGTCCCCCTGCCTTACCTCGAGCACGCCCGGTTCGCGAAAACGGGCCGGCCCCTCGAGCAGGAACTCTCCCGCCAGCGAACGCGCCGCCTTGGCCGGCCGGCTGGCGAACTGGTCGCGCTGCTGGCGCAGGGCAGCCCACACCTGGGCAGTATCGAGGCTCAGCGTTTCGAGGCCGCCGACCCCTGCAATTTCCTTGCGCGCGGCCCACAAGCCGCCGGCGTGCAGCGCGACTTTCGACGGCATGCAGCCGACCCGGGCGCAGGTCGTGCCCAGCGGGCCGTGGTCGATCAGCACGAAGGAGCGGCCGGCCTGGCGAACTTCGCGCATGGCGTACAAGCCGGCGCTGCCGGCGCCGATGATGGCAACGTCGGTTCGAATTTCAGGTTTCATGGCAATTGGCTTTCAATAGCGAAGGATGTTTCGTTACCGCCGGCTTCCTGCCGAAGATGCAGCAGCAGTGGAAACAACACCCGGTGCCGGCTATTCGACGATAAGCGTTCGATTGTACATTGCCTTACCGGCTACCCCCAGTTCGCCGGACAGTCGAACCGCGCGATGGATGCATCGCCAATCGCCGCGGCGTATGATGGAATCGTGGCATGGTGGATCGATGCGAAATTCATGTCCAGAAACAAGGCAATTCTTCTCCTGCTCCTGCTTTTTCTCTCCTTCGGCGGGCACGCTGAAACGCCCCCGTGGACGACGCTTGACGAGCGTGGGCAAACCGAAGTTCATCTGTATCTCTTCTGGTCCCTGAACTGTCCCCATTGCCTGGAGGCGCGCCCGCAGATTCTTGAACTGGCGAGCCGCCACGCATGGATTCGTGTGCACGATCATGAGCTTAGCCAACACCCCGACAATGTCGGGCGTTTCGTCGAATTGGCGGAACAGGTCGGCGCCCAAGCGCAAGCTGTGCCAAGCCTGATCTATTGCGGGCAAATGGAAGTCGGCTGGGATGACCGCCCCGGCGGTCCGGGCGAATTTTTGTCGCGGCTGGAAAACTGCCGGCTGAAAGGTCCAGCCACTGCGGGGCAACCGCTTCCCGTTCAACGCATCAGCATTCCGCTGATCGGGGAAATCGATGCGGCGACGCTCTCCCTGCCGCTCCTGACCATCCTGCTCGCCGGCCTCGACGCGTTCAATCCTTGCGCCTTTTTTGTCCT
>JBFZCS010000017.1:0-7495 GCA_041307825.1 Azonexaceae bacterium | reverse complement strand
CGGGCATCGACCAGATTGAGCCGGTTCTCGTTGATGATCATGGTCTGCATCTTGATCCACTGCTGCCAGGCTTCCTTCGAGACGTTCTCGAAAATTCGCTGGCCGAGGGCGCCGGGATACGGCGGGAAATCCAGACCTTCAGCCTCGCGGCCGAGCTTGATGCAATTGACGGTACGTGCCATGTAAGAACTCCGTGGGATTGATGCGGCGGATTATAAGGCCTTGGCGAGAACCTTGGAACGCCTTTGATAGTTGTACATGTCGCGCTTCTTGGCCGGCAGATCCTCGACCGGAACCAGCTTGAAACCGCGCTCGACGAACCAGTGCTCGGTACGCGTGGTCAGCACGAACAGACGTTTGACGCCGGCCTTCCTGGCCCGCTTCTCGATGCGTTTCATCAGTTGCTCGCCATAGCCCCACTCCCGATGTTCCGGGCTGACCGCCAGGCAGGCGAGTTCGGCCTCGTCGTCGGAATGGCGATAAAGCGCCGCGCAGCCGACGATGATGCCGTCGTGTTCGATGATCGAGAAATACTCGATCTCGCGTTCGAGCAGTTCGCGCGGCCGGTGGACGAGTATCCCTTCCGCCTCCATCGGCTCGATCAGCGCGATCAGCGCCGCGATGTCGTCAGGCTTGGCCTCGCGGATGTTTTCCAGCGATTCGCGCGTAACGACCGTACCGACGCCGTCATGGGTAAATAACTCGCTCAGCAATGCGCCGTCATGTTCGAAGCTGATTAGATGCACCCGGCTGACGCCGGCTCGGCTGGCCCGCACGACGCAGGGCAGATAGCGGCGGATATCGGTAGAGAGCCACTCACCGGTCTGCATCGTTTTGGCGACCTCGTCGGCGGTCATCTCGTCGAGCAAGGCGCCGGACGGGTCGGTCACCCCGTTGCTGTCGGTCAGATAGACCAGCTTGTCGGCCTTGATCGCCGTCGCCACCGCCTCGGCGGCCTCTTCCATCTGCAGGTTGAAGATCTCGCCGGTCGGCGACGGCCCCTCGCAGTTGAGCAGCACGATGTTGCCGAGGCCGAGCTGCGCGTTGATGCCTTCGGCGTCGACCTTGCGCACCTTGCCGGCGTAATGCATGTCGATGCCGTCGAGCACGCCGATCGGCTGGCCGGTGATGAAGTTGCCGCCGATGACGCGAATGCGGCTGTTGGCCATCGGCGTGTTGGGCAGGCCTTGCGACAGCATGGCCTCGATTTCGAGATAGACGCTGCCGACGGCATCGAGCACGCAGTCGAGCGCCTGCGCATCGGTGACGCGATAACCCCGGTGATACACCGATTCGAGGTTCTTCTCGCGCAATTCTTCCTCGATTTGCGGACGCGCGCCATGCACCAGCACCAGGCGGATGCCGAGGCTGACCAGCAGGTTCACGTCGTAAGCCAGCGTCTTGGCGAATTCGCTGGCCACCGCTTTGCCGCCGAAGGCGATGACGAAGGTCTTGCCGCGAAAGGCATTGATGTAGGGCGTGACCGCCCGGAACCAGGAGACGAAGTGGTCGTCGTAAGGGGTATCGCTCATTTTCGTTACGGTTTCCTGGTGTCTTCTACGCCGAGCGCCATTTCAAGTCGCTCGCAGACGGTCTGCAGCACCTTGACCCGGGCGAAATTCTTGTCGTTCGCCTCGACCAGCGTCCATGGTGCGAGGCCGGTCGACGTGCGGTCAACCATGTCGCAGACAGCCGCATCGTAAGCGTCCCATTTTTCCCGGTTGCGCCAGTCCTCTTCGGTAATCTTGTAGCGCTTGAAGTCGGTCGCCTCTCGCTCCTTGAAGCGGCGCAACTGCTCCTCGGCGCTGATCTGCAACCAGAACTTGACGACGATCACACCGGCGCCGGCCAACTGATGCTCGAAATCGTTGATCTCGGCATAGGCACGCAGCCAGTCCGCCTCGCTGCAGAAACCCTCGACCCGCTCGACCAGCACCCGCCCGTACCAGGAACGATCGAATATCGCCAGCCGTCCGGTTCGCGGGATATGGCGCCAGAAGCGCCAGAGATAGGGCTGGACGCGTTCCTCCTCGGTCGGCGCCGCAACCGGAATGATCTGGTACTGCCGGGCGTCGATCGCGGCGGCGATCCGCCGGATGGCGCCCCCCTTCCCCGCCGCGTCCGAGCCCTCGAAGACCACCACCAGCGAACGCTTGTCGGCAAAGCGCGGGTCGCGCATCAGTTCGGCGAGCCGCGACTGGTATTTGGCGAGTTCCGGCTCGTAGTCCTTCTTGGCCAGTTTTCTCGTCAGATCGAGCTCGCTGAGGACGGTCTTCTGGTCTATGGTCTGGATGATCGGCGGCGCCACCTGCACCTGCTGGCGCCCCTGCTGCAGGCGGCGCTGCATGGCGTCGAGCACGATGTGTCCGACGGTCAGCGAGCGGTAATTGTCGTCCGTGCCTTCAACGATGATCCACGGCGCCTTGGCGGTATTGGTTACACGCAACACATGGCCGGCGACCTGCTGCAACTTGCCGTAAGTCTTGAGCCGCTCGTAGCTTTCCTTGGTGACCCGCCAGGCGGTATGTGGATTGCTCTCCAGTGCCTTCAGGCGCTGCCTTTGCCCGTCCTTGGAAAGGTGAAACCAGAATTTAAGGACCAGCGCCCCCTCATTGACCAGCATCGCCTCGAAGCGGTTGATCTCGTCGAGGCGGTCCTCCATCTCGGAGCGCCGCATGTTGCCAACGATGCGATCGGCGATCGGCTGCGAATACCAGGAGCCGGCAAAGATGCCGATCTTTCCCTGTGGCGGCAAGGCGCGCCAGTAGCGCCACATGTAGGGACGCGAACGCTCCTCGTCGCTGGGCGCAGAAAAGGCCAGTGTCGAGATGTGCCGCGGATCCATCCACGAATACAGCAGGTTGATGGTTTCGCCCTTGCCGCTGCCGTCGACCCCACTGACCAGGATGACGACCGGGAATTCCTTCTTCTCCAGCACATCGTACTGAACGTCGAGCAATGCCGCGCGCAGTTTCGGAACCTCTTTCCTGAAGGCCTCCCTGCCTATGGTGTGCCCTAGTTCCGCAGACTCGAACATGACCTACCCTCCCCTGAAATCGCCCCACAAGGCCTGCATTGCAGCCAGCGCCGCCAGCCCCGCCGTTTCCGTCCGCAGAATCCGCGGCCCCATTCTTACCGCCTTGAATCCGACCTGCTGCGCGGCGACGATTTCCTGCGGGTCGAGTCCGCCCTCGGCGCCGATCAGCATCTGCACATTGGTCACCGGCGGCAGATCGACCAGCGCCTGCTCGGCATCAGGCGCCAGAATCAGCCGCAGCGTCCCGTTGGCTGGCCGGGCCAGCCAGTTTTCGAGTTTCTCCAGCGGCGCGAGCTGCGGTACCTGGTTACGCCCGCACTGCTCGCAGGCCGCCGCCGCGACGCCCTGCCAGTGGGCCACCCGCCGCGCCGCCCGCTCGCCGCTCAGGCGCGTTACGCTGCGCCGGCTGTCGACCGGAACGATCTGCGAGACGCCCAGTTCCACCGCCTTCTGCACCGTGTAATCCATCTTTTCGCCCGCCTGAACCGCCTGGATCAGCGTCACTGCCAGTCCGGACTCGCGCTCGACGTCGCGCCATGCACCCAGTGCCGCCACCACACGATCCCGCTCGATGCGCTCGATGCGGGCATCATACTCGCCGCCGCGCCCGTCGAAGAGCACGACCGCCGCTCCCGGCGGCAGGCGCAGGACACGCACGGCATGGCGCGCCACCGGCGCCGGCAGGTCGATATGGGCGCCCGGCGAAAGGACCTCCCGGCAGTAAAAACGAGGCTGATTCATCGGTGCTATTATGGGCGAAATCAAAGCTCAGGGGAAAACCATGGTGTCATTGAACCCGCCCGTCTGCGACTTCGGCTTGCCGGCCGTGGACTTCGACCTGCCCGGGACCGACGGGCAACGGCACACGCTGGCCAGTTGCCGGGGAGCGAACGGGCTTCTGGTGATGTTCATCTGCAACCACTGCCCCTATGTCAAGGCGGTCATCGACCGCATCGTCCGCGATACTCGCGAACTCGCCACGCTTGGCATCGGCAGCGTGGCGATCATGAGCAACGACCCCGCCGCCTACCCGGAAGATGCGTTCGAGCACATGGCGCAACTGGCCAGACAGCTCGACTTTCCCTTCCCCTACCTGCTCGACGAAACCCAGGCAGTGGCACAGGCCTACGGTGCGGTATGCACACCGGACTTCTTTGGCTACAACAGCCGCCTGGAACTCCAGTACCGCGGCCGCCTCGATGCCTCGGGCCGCAATCCGGGCCCGCCTGACGCGCCGCGCGAACTCTTCGCCGCCATGCGCCAGATCGCCGAAAGCGGACTCGGCCCCCGCGACCAGACCGCATCGATCGGCTGTTCGATCAAATGGCGATCCGGTTGAAGCAGCACCCGCGGCTACGAGTGCCCTTTGCGTTGCGCATGGGCATCTAGCTGATCGAGCACGAACCCGGCCATATTACCGACTAGACGATTGCCGACCCGAATCGAAAAATAGATGCTGTCGGCGATTTTCAGATGTGCCTGTTCGATCGCCCGAACCGGCGTCGCGATCGGCCCGATCCGGGCGAGCACTGCATAGGGCATGCGCGTTATCGTTCGCTGCGCCTCGTTGATAGCCAGCGCGGCGGCGTCTACGGTTTCTTCGACGAGTTCCTTGGCGCCACGAATCTGGCGCAGGGTGCGGGGTTCCATGAAAACTCCTTTCAGGCGCTCACGCACCATTGCTTGATCTGCTCATAGACCGCTTCGTCACGCGCCAGCCGCATGTGCCCGACCCCCGGAAACAGCTTGACGTGCTCCCCGGCCTGCGGCGGCTGCACCAGACCATCGCCAAACAGCTTCGCGGCCAGATGCTCGGGATCGTCCGTCACCGTGCCGGCAATCAGATAATGCCGCGCGCTAGGCAGCCAAGGGACGCTACCAGTGAATTCGCCACCAGCAAGCAAGGTGCCGTGGCGCATATCCTTGATGCCCTGACTGCGCTGGTTGGCGATATCGCCGACCATGGCGGTCACCGGATGCGGCACGGCATGCAACATGGTGGTGACCAGATGCGCCATTCGTTCAAGTCCCGCGCCCTCGTGCGGAGTGCCGAGGTAAAAGACGCGGCTGACCTTGCCCACCCAGGGAGCGGCGCGGCCGGTGCCGTAATGGCAGGCAGCGCGCAGCACCAGGCCGCCCATGCTGTGACCGATCAGGATCAGGTCGTTGACCGGCACCGGATATACAGCGAGCAAGCGTTCGAGCAGCGTGTCGAGTTCCTGGCCGTTGTAGGGAATCGGCAGGCCGGTGTTGTAGCGCAGCGCAAAGGGCGTGTAACCGAGATCGTGCTGCAAGGCGCGGCCATAGGAGCGCGCCAAGTCGCCGGGAAAATCCCAGACCCCTTCGTGGCAACACAGGCCGTGGACCAACACGCAGAGTTTGTCAGTCGGGTTCGGGCAGGCGGCGGGTAACGCGTCAGCGCTCAGCTCCAGTGGGCGATTGTTCTGATAGAAGGCCATGTCGATAGCCAATCCGTTATCGCGATCGTTGAGGTAATCGCCGAAACAGCCGTTGAGGATACTGGCCGCCGTGGCACCCCAGGCCGGCTGGTTGATGGAATTCTTTTTTTCACGGACCAACTTGACTCTCCTGCCCGGACAAACGCCCGGCCATTTGAAGGCTACACCGGAAACCGATGCCTGCGTTGGGTGCAGCCCCCTAATTCCGGATGTTCCTGCGCTGCCTGGCAAGGCAATCACGCCATTCAAAAATGCCGGCAAAGGCGCGCAATGGAGCACTGCTCTAAATATCATGGGGAATGACTATTAGGCTTTTCAAATACACATATTTTGCGGATAATTCCATTTCTTTCTGGGCGCTCCCCGCGACCAGAGAATATAGAGAACAGATAAAAAGGGACAATCCACATGAGTTCAAATATTTCACAGCATTCCAAAGTCTTCACGCCCATCACTGGCGCCATTCGCGCCCTGGCGATGGATGCAGTGCAGCAGGCCAATTCCGGCCACCCGGGCGCCCCGATGGGCATGGCCGAAATCGCCGAGGTGCTCTGGCGCCGCCACCTTCGTCACAACCCGACAAACCCGCACTGGCCCGACCGCGACCGTTTCGTGATGTCCAACGGTCATGGCTCGATGCTGGTGTACGCCCTCCTGCACCTGACCGGCTACGACCTGACGATCGACGACCTGAAGAATTTCCGCCAGCTGCATTCGAAGACGGCCGGCCACCCGGAATACGGCATCACCGTCGGCGTCGAGACGACGACCGGCCCGCTCGGCCAGGGCATCACCAACGCCGTCGGCTTCGCGCTGGCCGAAAAGGTGCTGGCCGCCGAGTTCAACAAGCCCGGCCACGAAATCGTCAATCACCACACCTACACTTTCCTCGGCGACGGTTGCCTGATGGAAGGTGTGTCGCACGAAGCCTGCTCGCTGGCCGGCACCCTCGGCCTCGGCAAGCTGATCGCCTTCTGGGACGACAACGGCATCTCCATCGATGGCCACGTCGAAGGCTGGTTCACCGACGACACCCCGAAGCGTTTCGAAGCCTACGGCTGGCATGTCATCGCCGATGTCGACGGTCATGACAGCGACGCCATCGAAAAAGCCCTGCTCGCCGCCAAAGCGGTCACCGACAAGCCCAGCCTGATCTGCTGCAAGACCATCATCGGCCTGGGTTCGCCCAACAAGCAGGGATCGCACGACTGTCACGGTGCACCGCTCGGCAAGGACGAAATTGCTGCCGCCCGCGAATACATCGGCTGGAAGCACGCCCCCTTCGTAATCCCCGACGACATCTACGCGGCCTGGGACAGCAAGCAGCGTGGCGCCACCTTCGAGTCAAACTGGAACGCCCGCTTCGCCGCCTACCGTGCCGCCTTCCCGGCCGAGGCCACCGAATTCGAGCGGCGCGTCGTGAAGCGCGAACTGCCGGCCAACTGGGCGGCGACCAAGGCGGCCTACATCGCCTCCTGCCGCGAAAAGGCGGAAAACATCGCCACCCGCAAGGCTTCGCAGAACGCCCTTGCTGCGCTGGTTCCGGCCGTACCGGAAATCTTCGGTGGCTCGGCTGACCTGGCCGGCTCCAACCTGACTTTCGTCAAGGGCAGCAAGAGCGTCAGCAAGTCTGCCGGCGGCAACTACTGCAACTACGGCGTGCGCGAATTCGGCATGACCGCCATCGCCAACGGCTTGGCCCTGCACGGTGGCCTGCTGCCGTACACCGCGACCTTCCTGGTCTTCGCTGACTACGCCCGCAACGGCATCCGCATGGCGGCGCTGATGAAGCAGCGCCAGATCATGGTCTATACCCATGACTCCATCGGCCTCGGCGAGGATGGCCCGACGCACCAGCCGGTGGAACATATTCCCAGCCTGCGCATCATCCCCAACCTCGATGTCTGGCGCCCGGCCGACGCGACCGAAACGGCGGTCGCCTGGATGTTCGCCATCGACCGTAACGATGGTCCCAGTCTGCTCGCGCTGTCGCGCCAGA
>JBFZCS010000016.1:0-4227 GCA_041307825.1 Azonexaceae bacterium | reverse complement strand
AGTCCATCCGATCTACGACGACTTCACGACCCCGACTTTCGACGAGCGCCACAACCTGATCAAGGGCGGCTCATGGATTTCCTGCGGCAACGAAGCCGCGCCGGAGTCGCGCTATGCCTTCCGCCGCCACTTCTTCCAGCATGCCGGCTTCCGCTACGTCGTCGCCGGAGCGTTGGCCATCCAGCCAGGCTCGCACTACGAAACCGACCGCCTGATTTCGGAATACATCGAATTCCACTACGGCGACGAATACTTCGGCGTACCCAACTTCCCGCGCGCGCTGGCGCAACTCGCCATCGAAGCGCGGGGCGACAAGCCAGCCCGTACCGCGCTCGACCTCGGCTGCGCCACCGGCCGCGCCAGCTTCGAACTGGCCCGCCATTTCGAGCACGTCACCGGCATCGACTTCTCGGCCCGCTTTATCGGCGTCAGCACCCAGCTGGCCGAACAGGGCCAACTACGCTACACGCCGACTGAAGAAGGCGAGCTGGTCAGCTACAAGGAATTCACGCTGGGCGAACTGGGCCTCGCCAATGTGGCGCCGAAAGTCGAGTTCTTCCAGGGCGACGCCTGTAACCTCAAGGCGATCTTCACCGGCTACGACCTCATCCTCGCCGCCAACCTGATCGACCGCCTCTACGATCCGGCCCTGTTCCTCGAAACCATCCACCAGCGCCTCAATCCTGGCGGCCTGCTCGTCCTCGCCTCGCCCTACACCTGGCTGGCCGAACACACCAAACGCGAAGCATGGATCGGCGGTTTCAAGAAAGACGGCGAGAACTTCACCACGCTCGACGGCCTCAAAGTCCTGCTGGCCCCGCACTTCCGCCTGCTGCGCGAGCCGCAAGCCGTGCCCTTCGTGATCCGCGAAACCAAACGTAAATTCCAGCACACGCTATCGGAAGTCACGCTCTGGGAACGTCGCTGAGCACCTTGATCGAATCCGACGCATGACATCTTGGGAACCGCCATGCTTGAAGACCGCCTGACCGCCGAACTCGCCGACATCGCCGCCGCCGGCCTGACCCGCCGCCGCCGCGTGTTGGAATCTCCCTGCGGGCGGATTGCTGCGGTCGACGGGAAAAATGTGCTCAATTTCGCCAGCAACGATTACCTCGGCCTGGCCGGCAATGCCGAAATCGCCCGGGCGCTGGCCGACGGGGCGCTGCAATGGGGAGCCGGCAGTGGCGCTTCACATCTGGTCAGCGGCCACCTCGCACCGCATGAGGCGCTGGAGAAGGAAATCGCTGCTTTCACCGGCTTTCCGCGCGCCCTGACCTTTTCCACCGGCTACCTCGCCAACCTTGCCGTCACGCCAACCCTGGCCGGGCGTGGCGCTGCCGTGTTTGCCGACAAACTGAATCACGCCTCGCTGATCGATGCCATGCAATTGGCCAAGGCCAACGGTGCCGACGTGCAGCGTTACCCGCACAACGATATGGCAGCGCTGGAGAAGCTGCTCGCCGCCAGCCCGGCTGCCGACAAGCTGATCGTCAGCGATGCCGTGTTCAGCATGGACGGCGACCTCGCGCCGCTGCCGCTGCTCTTCGCGCTGGCCGAGCGCTACGATGCCTGGCTGGTGATCGACGACGCGCATGGTTTCGGCGTCCTTGGTCCGCACGGCCGCGGTAGCCTCGCCCATTTCAACCTGCCTGCAGCGCCGCGCATCCTGCTGATGGGCACGCTGGGCAAGGCGGCCGGGGTCGGCGGCGCCTTCCTCGCCGGTTCGGAAATCGCCATCGAATACCTGCTGCAAAAGGGCCGCAGCTACATCTTTACCACCGCCGCGCCGCCCGCCGTCGCCTGCGCACTGAGCAAGAGCCTGAACATCATCGAACACGGCGACGCCCTGCGCGCCAGTCTGTTTGCTCGCATCGCCCAGTTGCGCGACGGGCTGGGCGGCCTGCCGTGGGCTTTGCTGCCTTCGCTGACCGCCATCCAGCCACTGATCGTCGGCGACAACGAAGCCGCGGTCGCCCTTTCCGGAGCGCTGTGGGAACGCGGCCTGTGGGTGCCGGCAATCCGCCCGCCGACGGTACCGAAAGGCACGGCCCGCCTGCGCATCTCCGTCTCCGCGGCGCACACCGAAGCCGACATCGACCGCCTGGTCGACGCCCTCAAGGAACTCGCGTGACCGCGCCGCTCGTTTTCCTGCCCGGCTGGTGTCTCGGCCGTGGCCCGCTGAATGCTGCGGTCGACACCCTGCAAGGCACGATTTTCGATCTGCCCGGCTACGGTGAGGCACCACTGGTCACCGATTTCGATGCCGCCGTCGCCGCCATCGCCACCCACCTGCAACCCGGCACGACTCTCGCCGGCTGGTCGCTCGGCGCCCAACTGGCGCTGGCGGTCGCCGCCCGCGCCCCGGAAAAGGTCGGCAAATTGCTGCTCGTTGCCGGCACCGCCTCCTTCGTCCAGCGTGACGGCTGGCCGCACGCCATGCCGCCGGAAATGCTGGCCGAGTTCGCCGCCGGCATCGCCGCCGATGTCGAAGCGATGCTGCCGCGCTTCGTCGGCGGCTTCAACCGTGGCGACGCCCGCAGCAAGGAAGTGACGCGCCAACTGCTCGACCTCGCCGACCCGCGCCCGCCGGCCGCTACGCTCGCTGCCGGCCTCGACTGGCTGCGCGATGTCGATCTGCGTCCGGTCGCGCCACAGGTCAAGGCGCCGACCCTGCTCATCCACGGCGCCGCCGATCCGCTAATGCCACTGGCCGCCGCCGAGGCGCTGGCTGCGCTGATCCCCGGCGCACAGCTTGCCGTCTTCGCCGAATGCGCACACGCCCCGTTCATCTCGCGCCCGGACGATTTTCTCGCCCGCGCGCAAGCTTTCCTGAATGAATAAGCCGTCCAAGGCGCTCATCCGCAACGCCTTCGAGCGCGCGGCGCCGACCTACGACGCTGCCGCCGTGGTCCAGCGCCGCGTCTGCGACCTGCTCGCCGCCGGACTGCCGGCCATGCCGCCGGTGGACCGCCTGCTCGACGCCGGCTGCGGCACCGGCTTCGCGCAACCCTTGTTGCAGCAACGTTTCCCGGCGGCGCACGCGATCGCACTCGACTTCGCGCCCGCCATGCTGCGCCATGTCGCCACGCCTTGCTGCCGGCTGGCCGGCGACCTCGAACATCTGCCATTGGCCGCTGCCAGCGTCGATCTCTATTGGTGCAGCCTCGCCGTCCAGTGGTGCGACCTGGCGCGCGCGCTGGCCGAAGCCCGGCGCGTGCTGACTGAGGGCGGCGCCCTCGCCCTCGCCAGCCTCGGCCCCGCCACCTTCCATGAGCTGCGCACGGCTTTCGCCGGCATCGACGCCCATCGCCATACGCTCTCTTTCCACACCGCCGACGAAATCCATAGCCTGACCACTGGCGCCGGATTGGTCGCGGTCGACGTCCAGAAACACAGAGAAATCGCGCACTATGGCGACTTCAAATCCCTGCTCCGTGCGGTCAAGGCGATCGGCGCCAACCAGCTCGGCGCCGGGCGGCGCACCAGCCTGTTGAGCCGCAGCGCCTTCCAGCGCGCCGAGCAGGCGGCCGAGGCCTTGCGCACGCCGCACGGCCTGCCGCTGACTTACGACATCATCACCCTGCACGCCCGCAAATGAACCACGCCTACTTCCTGACTGGCACCGACACCGAAATCGGCAAGACCTTCATCACCTGCGCCCTGCTCCACCGCGCCCGCCAGCTCGGCCTGCAGGCGGCCGGAATCAAGCCGGTTGCCGCCGGCACCGATGGCGCGGGGAAAAACGACGATGTCGAGGCCATCCGCGCTGCCGGCAATGTGGCGCTGCCGCCGGCGGTGCTCAACCCCTACTGCTTCGCGCCGGCCATCGCGCCGCATCTGGCGGCCGCCGAAGCGGGGATCGCCATCGATTTCGCGCGCATCATCGCCGCCTGCGCTGCGGCCCGGCTGCAAACCGACCTGCTGATCGTCGAGGGGGTCGGCGGATTCCGCGTTCCGCTCGGCGTCGACCGGGACAGCGCCGACCTCGCCGTCGCCCTCGGCCTGCCGTTGATCCTCGTCGTCGGGCTGCGCCTCGGCTGCATCAACCATGCCCTGCTCACCGCCGAGGCCATTGCCGCGCGCGGCCTGACGCTGGCTGGCTGGGTCGCCAACCGGGTCGACCCGGAGATGGCCCGCGTCGGCGACAACATCGCCGCCCTGCGCGAACGGCTTGGCGCGCCGCTGCTTGGCCGGGTGCCGCGCATCGCCGGCAGCAATCCAGCC
>JBFZCS010000015.1:0-3325 GCA_041307825.1 Azonexaceae bacterium | reverse complement strand
TCGACCGCGCGGCGGGTGTCGTCGTCGCCGGCGGCGAGCGGCTGCACTATGATTGGCTGGTCATCGCGCCCGGCATCCGCGAAGACTTCGCAGCTTGGCAGGTCGACGATCCGGCGACGGTGGTCGAACTGCGCCGCCGCCATTCCGGCGCGATGGCGAATGGCGCCGAGCTGCCCGCTCTCAAGCAGCGCCTCGCATCGTTCACTGGCGGCGATCTGCTGCTGACCATTCCGCCCGCCCCCTATCGTTGTCCGCCGGCGCCCTACGAACGGGCGCTGCTGATCGCCTGGTGGCTGCAGACGCGGAAGATCCCCGGCAAGCTGATCGTCGTCGATCCCAACCCGATCATGCCGGTCTTCCGTTCGATTCTGCTCGACCGCTTCAAGGACCAGATCACTTATCTCGACCACGCGCAGGTGCGCCGGATCGACCCGCTGCGCAAGACCATCAGCACCGATATCGACGACATCCGTTTCGATGAAGCGCTGTTATGCCCGCCGCAGCAGGCCGCCGACCTGCTCTGGCGGGCCGGACTGATCCGGCCGGAAGACAGTGGCCGGCCGAGCGGTTGGGCAGCACAGGGAGCGGTCGATTTCCGGAGCACCGAAGACCCGCGGGTTTTTATCATCGGCGATGCCTGCGGTCAGGTGTCACCCCAGTTCGGCCAGTATCCGAAGACCGGCCATGTCGCCAATCGCATGGGACTGGCCGTCGCCCGGCAGATCGCCGCCGAGGCGACCGGGCAGACCTTCCCGCCACTGTTGCCGGAGAGCGTTTGCCATGTCCTGAGCAGCGTCAACCCGGATGAAAGCGTTCGCATCGATACCCGCTATCGGGCGCGCGGCGACGGTTTCCTGGTGCAGACCGTCACGCAGACGCGCAACCCTAATCCGGCAGGCGAGGACGCCGCCTGGGCCGAATCGATGTACCGGGATTTCCTGCGCCCGTGACTGCGGCGCCCGCCCGGCGCCATAGAACCAGAGCCCGGCGTTAGTGCCGGGCGTAGGTCGAGGTCTTGCCGTCCTTTTTGACCAGCAGGGTCTCGTACAACTCGCGGCGAACGCGCGGCGGGGCGCTGTCCTTGTCGAGCACCGTGCACGCCGTGTCGCAGGTCGGGTTGGAGAACTCGCGGCCGGGGGCGCCGAGCGGCAGGCCGGGAACCGTCAGGCCGAGGGCTTGCGGCTTCTCGCTCAGCAATTCCTTGATCTGATCGGCATGGACATGGCCTTCGATAAAATAGCCGGCAACCGTTGCGCTGGGAACGGCTTCCAGATCCTTCGGCACCTTCAGCCGGCGCTTGACCGTTTCCATATTGTCGGTCTGCGTCACCTTCACGGTAAAGCCGTTCTGGCGCAGATGTTCTGCCCAGTCGATGCAGGCCAGGCAGACGGTCGGCATGTAGACCTCGATGGTCGGCAGTGACGCCGGGCTGGCGGCATGCACGCCGCCGGTCAGCAGCGTCGCGATGAGCAGGATGGATCTTTTCAGCACGGCTTGCCTGCCTTGCAGCCCTTGAGCACCCACAGCGACAGGACGCCGGCAGCTTCGTCGGCCTTGACCTTGCGCGCCATCGAGCCGGGGTCGCGCCCGTTGTCGGTCTTGGCCTGCGGGTCGGCGCCGGCTTCGAGCAGCAACTGGGTATTGGCCGGGCGGCTGGAATAGGCAGCCATGTGCAGCGGCGTGGCGCCATCGTTGTCGCGCGCGTTGGGGTTGGCGCCGGCCGCGATCAGCGCCTTCATGGCACTGGTGTCGGGATTCGTCGCGGCCAGGTGCAGCGGTGTCGAACCGAGCGTCGTGCGCGTGTCACGTTGCTTCGGGTCCGCCTTGAGCAGGCGCTTGACATCGTCGCCGCTGCCGGCGCGGGCCGCATCGTGGATCGGCTGGTCGTGGCTCGTTACCTCGGCGATGGCCGGTGCCGCAAGGCAGCAGACGAACAGGAAGGGGATCAGGCGCTTCATGGGGAAACCTCCGAGAGCGGGGAGAGCGTGATTGTCACGGAAGTGTATTCGACAATCCTTGATCTATGCGAGTTTCGTTTGTTGCTAATATAATGATTTTATTGAACAAATTGGCTGGATTGCCGTGCTGTGGCAGTATTCCAAGTGTCCCGGTCCAAGCTTTGGAGCACGCATGAAGCGCATCGCACGTCATCTGATCATCGAAGGCCAGGTCCAGGGCGTTGGCTATCGCTGGTCGATGACCGTCGAGGCGCGCCGTCTCGGCGTCGGCGGCTGGGTCCGCAATCTGCGTGACGGCCGGGTCGAGGCGATGGCGGTGGGCGACGAAGCGGCCGTCCTCGACCTGATCGACTGGGCGCGACGCGGCCCGGCATACGCCTCGGTCGCGCGGGTCGATGTCGCGCCGGGCGAGGGAAGTTTTCTCGGCTTCGAGCAGGCGCCGAACGCCTGAGCGCCGGAAAAAGGAGTAGAGTCAGAACAACGCCCACCAGTGGAACAGAAGTTACGATGGACGCCAAACAGGAGACACCATGATCGTAAAACGCCGTACTTGGTTGTACCGCCTGACCGGCCAGAACTTCGCCCAGCTCATTTCATTCAGCGAGCCGGTGACCGCGCACAAGGCCCGCGAGGAACTCCGCCGCTCCGTCGGCGACCCGCTCGACCTCTGGGGTCGTGACAAGAGCAACGCGCTGCCCCTGCCGGTGCGCGACCGCTAAGTTCGTTCAGGAGCGAGACGGCAGATAGCCACGGGAAGTGCCCATGCCGCCCGTTGCGCTGGGTAGATCTTTTTTGCGATGCGTTCCGCGTGCGCCGAAATCGTGGCATTACAAGCTGTTCGATCAAGGATTCTGCTGGCACGCCAGCACGAGTTCTTCACCGCCCCGCCCGCAAGGCGTGAAGGCACCCGCGACGGGCCACGGGGTGCCGGCATCGTCGATCTGCGCGGCCAATGTCTCCCAGGAGATCACGCCGGACTTGTCGAGCTTGAGGCGCAGCAGCCAGCCGCGCTGGGCTTCCGGGTAGTCGAAGCCGTCGAAAACAAAGTTGCCGAGGCTGTAGACGATCGGCTTGCCCTTGTAGATCTCGGCGCCTTGGGTGACGTGCGGGTGGCTGCCGACGACGAGGGCGGCGCCTTCGTCGATCATTTTGCGGGCAAAGACCTTCTGGCGTTCGCTCGGCTGCGTTTCCTTCTCCCAGCCCCAGTGCATGAAGGGGATGACGAGGTCGGCGCCGGCGGCTTTCGCGGCGCGGATGCCGGCGATGACCAGATCGTCCTCGCTCCAGGCGACACCGGGCCAGTTGGCGCCGGCTTCGAAGGCGCGCGGCTTGAATTCGTTGTAGCCGAGGACGGCGATCTTCAGGCC
>JBFZCS010000014.1:0-4463 GCA_041307825.1 Azonexaceae bacterium | reverse complement strand
CGAAATGGCGGCGCAGCGAATCCTGCAGAAAGTGCAGGGGTTGAACGAAAACGACCGCGTGCTGGCGCTGATTTCCGGTGGTGGCTCGGCCTTGCTGGCGGCGCCGGCCACCGGCATCACGCTGGCCGAGAAGCGGGCACTCACCGCCGCACTGCTCAAATCGGGGGCGAGCATCGGCGAGATCAACTGCGTGCGCAAACACCTGTCCGCCATCAAGGGCGGACGGCTTGCACTTGCCGCCTGGCCGGCCGCGGTGCTGGCGCTGGCGATTTCCGATGTGCCGGGCGACGACCCGGCGGTGATCGCTTCCGGCCCGACGGTCGCCGATCCGACTGCCGCGGTCGACGCCCTGAAAGTAGTCGATTTCCATGGCATCGCCATCCCAGATGCGCTGCGGGCGCGGCTGGAATCAGGTGAACTGGAAACGCCAAAGCCGGGCGACCCTCGGTTGGAGAACAGCGAATTCCGCCTGATCGCCAGCCCGCGCCAGATGCTTGAAGCGGCCGCAGCCGAAGCAAGCCGCTTGGGCATCACGCCGCTGATTCTCGGCGATGCCATCGAAGGCGAGGCGCGCGAAGTCGGCAAGGCGCTGGCCGGCATCGCGCTGTCCTGCGCACGCCACGGCTTTCCGGCCGACAAGCCGTGCGTGCTGCTCTCTGGCGGTGAAACGACGGTGACACTGAAGGGGGAGGGGCGCGGCGGGCGCAATACGGAATTCTTGCTCGGCGTGGCGCTGACGCTCGACGGTGCGCCGGGCATTCACGCGCTGGCCGCCGACACCGACGGCATCGACGGTTCCGAAGACAACGCCGGTGCCTTCGTCACGCCGCTTACATTGCAGCGGGCGCGCGAACTGGGTCTCGACATTCGCCGGTTCATGGCCGCCAACGACGCCTGGGACTATTTCTCGGCACTCGGCGACCTGTTGGTGACCGGCCCGACGCGGACCAATGTCAACGATTTCCGGGCGCTGATGATCGGCCTGGATTAGCGGTAACGCTGTGTCCGTCGGTGTCTTGATCGGCCCATAAAAATAATGCATATGTTAATCAGAATATTCGAATATTAAAAATTTGAGATACGATTACATTAGGAATCGCTAATGCTTCTTCGGCGGTAAAGCATCCAAGACTCAACCGCCCGGCTTACACCAAGCAGACTGCAAAGAAGAAGGCGGTAGTTGTCAATCACACTCGATTTTTTAACTAGCGGTAAAACGGAGGAAACACAAATGAAAACGACTTTCAAGGTTCTGGCTGCTTCTGTGGCCATCATCGCCAGCAGCGCAGCTTTCGCTCAGCAACAAGGCCCCCAGACTAACAACCAGCCGCAATACAACGCCCCGCAGCAAGGCGTTCCTTATGGTGGTGGCCCTGGCTATTACGATCGTGGTTACTATGACGGCGGCCGTGGTTACGGCGATGGCCGTGGTTACGGCGATGGCCGCGCCTACGGCGACGGTCGCGGTTACGGCTCCGGCCGTGGCAACACCTCTGGCCGTGGCAATGCCCGCGGCAACTTCGGCTTCAACATGGGCGGCAACATGGACGGCAACGCTGACAACCGTTGGGACGGTTACGGCAGCGGCTACGGTCGTGGCGATGGTCGTGGCGATGGCCGTGGTTACGGCGACGGCCGCAACGGCTGGGGCAGCGGCTGGTAATCCCGGGAGATACTGACCATGGAAAATCAAACCCCTGAAAAGGTCGAGGTTGTCGAACCCGTGGCGGCAGTTCCTGTCGCCACGGCGAAGAAGACCCGCCTGTCGAATCGCACGAAGAACCGGATGATGTTCGGCGTCGCCGTAGTGGCGGTCGCTCTGCTCGCCTACAACGGCGGTTACCTGCAGAAGGCCGGCACCAAGGCCCAAGAGGCCATCGCGGCGATTACGCCGACTTCGTTCGGCTTCGGCACCGCTGCCAAGGCCGAGGACAAGCTGGCTGTCGCCCGCGGCGCATTTGCTGCCGGTGACGTCAATGCCGCCATCGAAGGCTACCGTGCGCACATTGCCGCCAATCCGAAGGACATCTCGGCGCATGGCGAACTGGGCAATGTTCTGTACACCGTCGGTGCCGTTTCCGAAGCGTCGCAGGCATTCTTCGACGCCGCCAGCCTGGCGGTCGAGCAGAATCAGATCGAAGTCGCCGAAGCGCTGGTTCCGGCTGTCGTCGAAGGCAACCCGATGCTGGCCAACGCGCTGATCGACAAGCTGTTCGACCATCAGGTGCGCAGCAATCAGTCCCAGGGCGTGCAACAACCTGCCCAGCAGCAAGCCGAGAAGCAAGGCTAAGCTGTAACCGAAAACGCTCGGCGCCATCAAGGGCCGGGCATTTTTTATCGCCGGCGGCTGGATCGCCGGCTTTTTTATTTTCGATCCCGGATCCGGCGATCAACGTGACGCGCCACATAGCGACCGATGCCAGGAGAACGGCGCGCCCTGGTGCGAGCTAATCCGCGCAGCGCAGATCAATCATTTGACCGTCCCGTCAGGGTCTTGAGCAGGCCATAAAAAGTTTGCATCATTAAATTAGAAAATTATTATATTCGTGGCTTTATATACTGGTACATTAGTACCTGCTAATGCTTTCTGGGCGGATTTACACCAAAGGCTCAACCGCCCGGCTTTCACCAAGCAGACTGCAGACAAGAAGGCGCAATTTTTCAATCACACGTTAGTGTGTTTCTACCATTGGAGATTACTTAAATGAAAACGACATTCAAGGTTCTGGCTGCTTCCGTGGCCATCATTGCCAGCAGCGCAGCTTTCGGTCAGGGCTACTATAACGATGGCCGCTACTATAACGACGGCCGTTTCTATAACGACGGCTCTGGCCGCGGCTACGGCGATGCCCGTGGCTACGGCGATGGTCGCGGTTACGGCTCCGGTCGTGGCAACACCTCCGGTCGTGGCAATGCCCGCGGCAACTTCGGCTTCAACATGGGTGGCGACATGAGCGGCTATGGTGACAACCGCTACGACGGTTACGGCAGTGGCTACGGTCGTGGCGATGGCCGTGGTTACGGCGACAACAACTGGGGTGGTGGCAACCGTGGCTGGGGCTGGTAATTCCAGGAGATCGTGAACATGGAAAACCAAACCCCTGAAAAGGTCGAACCTGCGGTGGCAGCTCCTGTCGCCCCGGCGAAGAAGACCCGCATGTCGAATCGCACGAAGAACCGGGTAATGTTCGGCATCGCCGTGGCGGCGGTCGCTCTGCTCGCCTACAACGGCGGTTACCTGCAGAAGGCCGGCACCAAGGCCCAAGAGGCCATCGCGGCGATCACGCCAGCTTCGTTCGGCTTCGGCGCCGCTGCCAAGGCCGAGGACAAGCTGGCTGCTGCCCGTGGTGCATTTGCTGCCGGTGACGTCAATGCTGCCATCGAAGGCTATCGTGCGTACATTGTTGCCAATCCGAAGAGCATCCCGGCACATGGCGAACTGGGCAACGTTCTGTACTCCGTCGGTGCCGTCTCCGAGGCGTCGCAGGCATACTTCGACGCCGCCAGCCTGGCGGTCGAGCAGAATCAGATCGAAGTCGCCGAAGCGCTGGTTCCGGCTGTCGTCGAAGGCAACCCGATGCTGGCCAACGCGCTGATCGACAAGCTGTTCGATCATCAGGTGCGCAGCAACCAGGCCCAGCACGAGCAGGCTGAGCAGAAGCAAGCCAAGCAAGGCTAAGCTGTAACCGAAAACGCCCGGCGCCATCTGGCGCCGGGCATTTTCTACGTCCCCAGTGCAGCCGGGGACGGTATTGCTTGTGGATTTGACCGCCGGTTGCCGCAACACCGGTGTTTGTACTGGAGCTGAAAATGGATGCCACCGAGGCTCGCAAGTTGACGGAAATTTATCTCCATCCGGATATCGATACGATGATCAAGGCCATCGACGAGCGGATCGAGGAAGCGGCCCGCAGTGGTCAGAGCCACATTGTCAATCCGGAATCCGGCCATCTGCGTGATGGCGCGAAATACCACCTGACACAGGAAGAGCGGCGCGCCCTGCGCCAGCACTTTGAAAGCCGCGGCTTCAAGTGGCAAAGCAATCCGAAGGCCGAGCATCCCTGCTGTCGCGGGCTGACGACCCTGTCCTGGTAGCGCGCTGGACGCGCACCTCGTTCGTGGGGGTAGAATACATCCATGACGAACCCTGAACCTGTCTTTGCAACCGATCGCGCCGCTCTCGTGGCGCGCCTCAGGACGATTCTGCCGGCGCACTGCCTGTTGGTCGGCGAGGAAGATTTGCGTCCTTACGAGTGCGACGGCCTGACTGCCTATCGCCAACTGCCGCTGGCTGTTTGCCTGCCGGAAGCAGAGGGTCAGGTCATCGACGTGCTGCGCACCTGCCACCAGCTTGGCGTACCGGTCGTCGCGCGCGGTGCCGGCACCGGGCTTTCGGGCGGCGCCATGCCGCATGCCCAGGGCGTCGTGCTGTCGCTGGCCCGTTTCAACAGGATTTTGCGGGT
>JBFZCS010000013.1:0-8276 GCA_041307825.1 Azonexaceae bacterium | reverse complement strand
GGGCGATGCGCTGGCGGCCATCGGCATTCCCGGGGTCTATGAAGGCGCACTGTGTTTCGTGACCAATCCCGGACTGATTTCGCGGGCGCATTTTGGCCGCTATCTGGTGTCGATCGGCATCGCGCGCGACATGGCCGGGGTGTTCCAGCATTATCTGACGCCGGGCAAGCCCGGTTACGTCGATCATCGCTGGGCAACGCTTCAGGACGCCATCGGCTGGATCACCGCGGCCGGCGGCGTGGCGGTGGTGGCGCATCCCGGGCGCTACAAGATGTCAGGCGCCCAGATGCGGCAATTCCTTGACGATTTCAAGGATATCGGCGGGCAGGGCATCGAAGTCACCTGCGGCAGCCATTCGCCCGATCATGTCATGCATTTCGCTCGCCTAGCCCGCCATTACGCCTTTCACGCCTCGCGCGGCTCCGATTTTCACGGGCCGGAAGAGAGCTACGTGGACCTCGGCAAGTTGCCGCAACTGCCGGAAGACCTCAAGCCGGTCTGGCGTCTGGTTCGCTGACTCATGGCCCGTGTCGTAAACATCCACCCCGATTCGCCGCAACAGCGCCTGCTGGCGCAGGCAGCGGAATTCATCCGCGACGGCGGCATTGTCGCGCTGCCGACCGACTCGTGCTATGCGCTCGGCTGCCATCTTGGCGACAAGGAGGCGATGGACCGCATTCGCCAGATCCGGCAGATGGACGAACGCCATCACCTGACGCTGATGGTCCGCGATCTTTCGGAAATTGCCCATTTCGCCCGCGTCGACAACGCCCAGTACCGGCTGCTCAAGGCGACGACTCCAGGCAGCTACACCTTCATTCTCGAGGGCACCAAGGAACTGCCGCGCCGGGTGCTGCATCCCAAGCGCAAGACCATCGGCCTGCGCGTGCCGAGCCACCCGGTGGCGCTGGCCCTGCTCGAACAGCTCAACGAACCGTTGCTGACGACAACCCTGCAGTTGCCGGGTGACGAAGAACCACTCACCGAGGGTTGGGAGATCCAGGATCGCCTGGAGGATCAGATCGAACTGATTCTCGACGCCGGGCATTGCGGCATCGAGCCGACGACCATCATCGACCTGACCGGTTCCTCGCCCGAGCTGATTCGCGCCGGTCGCGGTTCGCTGGCGCCGTTCGGGCTGGATTGACATGGATATCAACGCGCTGATCCAAACCATCGCCGTCGCCGCGCTGCCGGTAATTTTCGCGATCACCCTGCACGAAGCGGCGCATGGCTATGCGGCCCGGCATTTCGGCGACCCCACCGCCTGGCAACTCGGGCGCATCAGCATCAACCCGCTGCGCCACATCGATCCGGTCGGCACCATCCTGATCCCGGCCGCCATCCTGCTGTTTTCCGGCGGCTCCTTCCTGTTCGGCTACGCCAAGCCGGTGCCGGTCGATTTCAGCCGTCTGCGCAACCCGAAGCAGGACATGTTCTGGGTCGCCGCGGCCGGCCCCGGCGCCAACCTGTTGATGGCCTTCTGCTGGGCGGCCCTGCTCAAGCTGGCGTGGGTCTTGCCGGGCAATGATTTCACGTTGCCGCTTTCCGAGATGAGCAAGATCGGCATCATCGTCAATAGCGTACTGATGGTGCTTAACTTGCTGCCGCTGCCGCCGCTCGACGGCGGGCGCATTGCCGTCAGCCTGTTGCCGCACCGACTGGCCTGGAAATTCGCGCAGATCGAGCGCTGGGGCTTCCCGATTTTGCTGCTCCTGCTATTCACCGGTATTCTCGGCGCCGTCATGAACCCGCTGGTCATGCTTGTCGCACGGGGCATCGAATCCATTTTCGGACTTTACTGACAAACCATGTACGCAGAACGTGTCCTTTCCGGCATGCGCCCCACCGGGTCGCTCCATCTCGGCCATTACCACGGGGTGCTCAAGAACTGGGTTCGCCTCCAGCATGAGCATCCCTGCCTGTTCTTCGTCGCCGACTGGCACGCGCTGACGACGCAATACGACAATCCGCAAGGGATCGAACAGGCGACCTGGGATATGGTCATCGACTGGCTGGCCGCCGGGGTCGACCCCAACCAGGCGACCCTGTTCATCCAGTCGCGCGTCCCCGAACACGCCGAATTGCACCTGCTGCTGTCGATGATGACCCCGCTGGGCTGGCTCGAGCGCGTGCCGACCTACAAGGACCAGCAGGAAAAGCTCGAAAGCAAGGATCTGTCGACTTACGGCTTCCTCGGTTATCCGTTGCTGCAGGCCGCCGACATCCTGATCTACCGCGCCGACAAGGTGCCGGTGGGCGAGGATCAGGTGCCGCATATCGAGTTTTCGCGCGAGATTGCCCGCCGCTTCAATCATCTGTATGGCCGCGAGCCGGGGTTCGAGGACAAGGCGCGCGAAGCAGTCAAGAAGCTTGGCGGCAAGAAGGCGCGCCTCTACGAGGAACTGCGCACCCGCTTCCAGCAGGAAGGCGACAAGGAGGCCATCGAGCAGGCCAAGGCCGTCCTCGATGAGGTTCAGCATCTGTCGGTTGCCGACCGCGAGCGGCTGTTCGGCTATCTGGAAGGCACCGGCAAGATGATCCTTGCCGAGCCGGGCGCGCTGCTCACCGAAGCCTCCAGGATGCCGGGCCTCGACGGGCAGAAGATGTCCAAGTCGTACCACAACACGATCACCCTGCGCGAATCAGAGGAATCGGTGAGCAAGAAGGTGCGCAGCATGCCGACCGATCCGGCCCGCGTGCGGCGCAACGACCCGGGCGAGCCGGCCAAGTGCCCGGTCTGGCAGTTGCACCAGGTCTATTCCGACGACGCCTGCAAGGCGTGGGTGCTGCAAGGCTGTCGTAGCGCCGGCATCGGCTGCATCGAGTGCAAGCAGCCGGTGATCGATGGCATCCTGCGCGAGCAGGCGCCGATGCGCGAACGGGCGCAGGTCTATCTGGACGACCCGACGCTGGTCAAGAACATCATTGCCGACGGCTGCGAGAAAGCCCGCGAACTGGCCCGCGAGACCATGCGCGACGTGCGCGAATCGATGGGCCTGGAATACCATTGATGTTCGGTTACGACTGGGAAACGCTGATCTGGATCGCCATCGGCTTCGGCGGACAGGGCCTGTTCATGATGCGTTTCGTCGTCCAGTGGTGGTCGAGCGAAAAGGCCCGGCAGGTCGTCGTGCCGGTTGCCTTCTGGTATTTCAGCATCCTCGGTGGCGTGGTTTTGACCGTCTATGCGATCCATCGCAACGACCCGGTGTTCATCTTCGGGCAGGGACTCGGCTTGGTCATCTACTTCCGCAACCTGCACCTGCATTACAAGGGCAAGGGCCGCGCGGCCGCTTCCTGACATGAACGCCGCGGTCGACGCACCCCAGGCGCTGCTTTTCGAGCCGGTCGCCCGCATCTACGGCGAGGCGCTGGAGCACCTGCCGCAGGATCTCTACATTCCGCCCGATGCGCTGGCGATCATGCTCGACGCCTTCGAGGGTCCGCTCGACCTGCTGCTCTACCTGATCCGCAAGGCCAACGTCGATATTCTCGACATCCCGATGGCGCCGCTGACCCGCCAGTATCTCGATTACATCGAGAGCATGCGCGCCAGCAATCTCGAACTGGCTGCCGACTACCTAGTGATGGCGGCGATGCTGATCGAGATCAAGTCGCGCATGTTGTTGCCGCGCCCGAAAGCCGGCGCCGGCGAGGAGGCCGAGGATCCACGCGCGGAACTGGTGCGCCGGCTGATGGAATACGAGCAGATGAAAATCGCCGGCCTGAACCTGAATGAACTGCCGCAGGCCGAGCGCGAATTCTTCTGGGTCGAGACGCTGGTCGAGAAGTCCCTCCATGTGCGCCTGCCGGAAGTTTCGGTCGACGACCTGAAGGAGGCCTGGATGGCCGTGGTGCGTCAGGCCGGATTGAACAGGCACCACAAGATTGGCCGCGAGGAACTGTCGGTGCGCGAGCACATGGGCATCATCCTGCGCCTGCTGCGGGAGCGCGGCGGCTTCGTCCGCTTCGAAACGATGTTCGACCCGCAGATGGGCGTTCCGGGGCTGGTCGTCCATTTCCTGGCGATGCTCGAGCTGGCCCGCGAAAAACTGGTCGAATTTACACAATCCGAGGCGTTTCAGCCCATTTACGTGAGAGTGCAGCAAGGTGGAAGCGAGCCTGGTCAAGAAAGTGCTTGAAGCGGCCTTGCTCGCCGCCCGCGAGCCGATGACGCCGCTCGAACTGCGCAAGATGTTCGACGAGGAACTGGCGCCCGACATCCTGCGCAAGCTGCTCGACGAGTTGCGCGAGGAATGGGCCGAGCGGCCGGTCGAGCTGATCCAGCTTGCCTCGGGCTGGCGTTTCCGGACGCGGGCCGAATACCTGCCTTACCTTGAACGCCTGAACCCCGAAAAACCGCCGCGCTATTCGCGGGCAATGCTCGAAACGCTGGCCATCATTGCCTACCGACAGCCGGTGACGCGCGGCGACATCGAGGAAATTCGCGGTGTCGTGGTCAATACCAACGTGATAAAAACGCTGGAGGAGCGTGGCTGGATCGACGTCGTCGGTCACCGCGACACGCCGGGTCGGCCGGCGCTGTTTGCCACAACCAAGAAATTTCTCGATGATCTGGGCCTGCGCAGCGTCAGCGAACTGCCGCCGCTCGAACAGATCAGCCAGACACTGGAACTGAACAATGAAAACTAAACGTACTCAGCTCCGTCAATCGCCGAAAAAGGGCGAGGGCGGCTTTGAAAAACGGCCTGAAAAAGGCGTCGACCGCGCCCCGAAGGCTACGGGGCCTAAGGCTCAAGTGCCCTTGGGGTACGACAGCGAGGCACCGCGCGCTCGTGGGCCGCGCAGCGCCGCGCCGGTGGGCCAGGCCGCTCCAATGGCAGCTGCGCCACGCCGCAAGCCGGCGCCGAATAACGGCGGTCGGGCGAATCGCGGCAGCATCGCCCGTGATGGTCGGCCGCTCGCCGAAGCCAAGCCGGAGCGCCTGCAGAAGGTGCTGGCCCAGGCAGGCATCGGCTCGCGGCGTGAAATGGAAGAATGGATCGCCGGCGGCCGCATCAGCGTGAACGGGGTGGCCGCGCATCTCGGCCAGAGTGTGGTGCCGACCGACAAGATCAAGATCGGCGGCCGCCTGGTGAATGTGCGCTTCACGACGACCAGGACGCCGCGCGTCGTCATGTACCACAAGCCGGAAGGCGAAATCGTCTCGCGCGACGACCCGGAAGGCCGCCCCTCGGTCTTCAATGCCTTGCCGCGCATCCGCGGCGGGCGCTGGATCGCAGTCGGCCGTCTCGATTTCAATACCTCGGGCCTGCTGCTGTTCACGACCTCGGGGGAACTGGCCAACAAGCTGACGCACCCGAGCTCGGAACTGGTGCGCGATTACGCCGTGCGCGTGCTCGGCGAACTGACGCTGGAAGCGCAACAGCAGTTGTTGAGCGGCATCGAACTCGAAGATGGACCGGCCAGCTTTGCCAGCCTGGCGGATGCCGGTGGCGAAGGCGCCAATCACTGGTATCGCGTGACGCTGTTCGAAGGCCGCAACCGCGAAGTGCGCCGCATGGTCGAGGCGGTGGGGTGCACCGTCAGCCGTCTGATCCGGATTCGTTACGGGCCGTTCAGTCTGCCGCCGCAGTTGAAACGGGGCCGGGTTCATGAATTGGACGAGGCAGAAGTCAAAGCCTTGATGCGCGAACTGGAAAAAATGATAAAACCGGCGGAGATCCCTCGGGAAGATGCATAAAGTCCGCCGGATTCATTTACCGGGGGCAATGAACTCGTTATAATCCACGGGTTTGTTCCTCTCGTCGTTTCTGGCGAGGCATCTTTTTTGTGAGATGGGCGTTTCGCCCATTTTTTATTTGTGGCCATGGATTTAAACACGCTGCTTGAAACGACCGTTGTCGGTCTCGGTTATGAACTCGTCGATGTCGAGCTGTCGCCGCGCGGCCGGACTATTCGCATCTTCATCGATGCGCCGGGGAGCGGACGCGTGATCGACGTCGAGGACTGCGCCACGGTGTCCAACCAGCTCTCGCGTGTTTTCGAGGTCGAAAACGTCGATTACGACCGTCTCGAAATCTCCTCGCCGGGCCTCGACCGGGTCGTCAAGAAGCTTGCCGATTTCGAGCGCTTCGCCGGCCAGGATATCCAGATCAAGTTGCGCATTCCGCAGGCTGGCCGCCGCAATTTCCAGGGCGAACTGCTTGGCTGCAAGGATGGCAAGGTCGGGCTGCGCCTCGAAAAAGATGATGTGGAACTCGAATTCAATAATATCGAAAAGGCACGTCTGGTGCCGCGATTCGACTGAAGGTCCAGGAGGTTTTAGCCCATGAGTCGTGAAATGTTGCTGCTGGTCGATGCACTGGCCCGCGAAAAGAACGTCAGCAAGGACATCGTTTTTGGCGCCCTCGAGCTGGCGCTCGCCTCGGCGACCAAGAAGCGTATCCATGACGAGGCCGACGTGCGTGTCTCCGTCGATCGCGAATCGGGCGAATTCGAAACCTTTCGTCGCTGGCAAGTCGTGCCGGACAACGAGTATGTCAACGAATTCCTTGAAGTGCCGCTCTCCGATGCTCAGAAGGATGATCCGGATGTCGAGCCGGGCGACTCGCTCGAGGAGTCGCTGGAGCCGATCGATTTCGGCCGCATTGGTGCTCAGGCGGCCAAGCAGGTGATCCTGCAGAAGATCCGCGATGCCGAGCGCGAGCAGATCCTCGCCGATTTCCTCGAGCGCAAGGAACACGTCGTCTATGGCACGATCAAGCGCATGGAGCGCGGCAACGCCATCGTCGAAGCCGGCAAGATCGAGGCCATGCTGCCGCGCGACCAGATGATCCCCAAGGAGAACCTGCGCATCGGCGACCGGGTTCGCGCCTACCTGCTGCGCATCGACCGTAATGCGCGCGGCCCGCAGATCATCCTGTCGCGCACGGCGCCGGAGTTCATCATCCGCCTGTTCGACATGGAAGTGCCGGAGATCGAGGATGGCCTGATGGAACTCAAGGCCTGTGCCCGGGATCCCGGCCTGCGCGCCAAGATTGCTGTCAAGTCCAACGATCCCCGGGTCGATCCGATCGGCACCTGCGTTGGCCTGCGCGGTTCGCGGGTGACCGCCGTGCGCAACGAGATCGGCGGCGAGAACATCGACATCGTACTGTGGTCGGCTGACCCGGCGCAGTTCGTGATTGGCGCGCTGGCGCCGGCCGAGGTCTCGTCCATCGTGGTCGACGAGGAAAAGCACTCGATGGACGTCGTGGTCGATGAGGACAACCTGGCTATCGCTATCGGGCGCAACGGTCAGAACGTTCGCCTGGCGTCCGAACTGACCGGGTGGACCATCAACCTGATGACCCAGGATGAGTCGGCCAAGCGTTCCGAAGCCGAGTACGCGGTAACCCGCGTGACCTTCATGGAAAAGCTGGATATCGACGAGGAACTCGCCGACCTGCTGATCGAGGAGGGCTTCTCGTCGCTGGAGGAAGTCGCTTACGTTCCGCTGGCTGAAATGCTGGAAATCGAGGGGCTGGACGAGGGAATCGTCAACGAACTGAGGAACCGGGCGCGTAACGTGCTGCTGACCGAAGCCATCGTGACCGAGGAGCAACTCGAAGGCGTCGCCGACGATCTGATCAATCTGGAGGGCATGACCCGGGAACTGGCGGCAAAGCTGGCCGCCGGCAGTATCAAGACCCGCGAGGATCTCGCCGAATTGGCCGTGGATGAACTCGTGGAGCTGACCGGCATCGATGAAGAGCGTGCCAAGGAACTCATTCTGAAGGCACGTGCTCACTGGTTCGAGTGAGCGGGAGGGTAGCAAGTATGACCGCAACAACTGTTTCGCAATTCGCCGTCGAACTCAAGATGCCGGAGGCGGCCCTGCTCGAGCAATTGGACAAGGCCGGTGTCGGCAAGCAGGGAACTGCCGATCAGCTGACCGATCAGGACAAGGCCAAGCTGCTCGAATACTTGCGCCGGGCGCATGGCGACGAGTCGAAGGCCAAGATCACGCTGACCCGCAAGCAGACGTCGGAAATCAAGGCGACCGACTCTCATGGCCGTGCCCGGACCGTTCAGGTCGAGGTGCGCAAGAAGCGTGTTCTGGTCAAGCGGGAAACCGGCGATCACCCCCCTGAAGCAGTCGCGGAAGTTGTCGAGACGCCTGTCGAACTTCCCGTCGCTGCCCCGATGGTCGAACCGGTAGTTGAACCGGTAGTCGAACCATTGGTTGAACTGGTAGTTGAACCGATAATCGAGCCGGTCGCTGAACCGGTCGAGCCTGTGGTCGAAACGCCGGTTGTTGCGACGGCGGC
>JBFZCS010000012.1:0-3249 GCA_041307825.1 Azonexaceae bacterium | reverse complement strand
CTTGCCGTGCTGCTGCGCGTACGGTTCATAAGGTCGGCTGCCGATGACCGTGGACACATGCGCCGGCCCGACGAAGCCCTCGATGGCGATTCTTTCCGGCGCATTCAGGATGGCCATCATCGCCGGCGGGGTCAGTACGTGGCAGCACAAGACCGAAAAATTCTTCAAGCCCAGCGCGGCGGCCTGCTTGATGGCCACGGCCGTCGGCGGCGTCGTCGTCTCGAAGCCGATGGCGAAGAAGACGACCTGGCGCTCGGGGTGCTGGCGGGCCAGTTCCACCGCGTCGGCGCTGGAATAAACCATGCGAATGTCGCCGCCGGTCGCCTTGGCGCGCAGCAGCGACAGCCCGCCGGAGGCCGGAACTCGAAGGCAGTCGCCGTAGGCGCAGAGGATGACATCGTTTTCCAGGGCCAGCCGGATGGCCTGATCGACGCGCCCGATGGGCAACACGCACACCGGGCAACCCGGGCCGTGGATCATCTCGACATTGGCCGGCAGCAGGTCGGTTACGCCGTAGCGCGAAATAGCGTGGGTGTGGCCGCCGCAGAATTCCATGAAATGGTAGTGGCGTTCGGGCTTCGCCTCGCGCCGGATGGCTTCAGACAAGCCCTTGGCAAGCGTGCCATCGCGGAATTCGTCGATGTACTTCATCAATGAACCGTCGGGCTGGCGTCGAACTGGCCGATTTCGGCGAAAAGCGCCAGGGTCTTGGCCGCCTCCTCCGGATCGAGCTTGTTCAGCGCGTAACCGACATGGACGATCACGTAGTCGCCGACCGCCACACGGTCGACCAGGGCCAGCGAAATTTCCTTGCGCACGCCGGCCAGATCGACCACGGCATTGTCGCCTTCGCGCAGCTCAACAACCTGGGCGGGAATTGCCAGACACATCAGCGCACCTCTTCGTTCATGCTTCGCATACTGCTGAAAAATCAGATCGGCGGCAAATCACGGAAATGCCGTTCGGGGTCGTAGGTGCCATCCAGCGAAGCCGCCAGCGCCGCCAGGGCATCCTCGATCTGCGCCAGTTGTTCGGGTTCGAGCACCTGCCTGGCCAGCCCCAGCGAAGCCAGCAACCACGTGCCCACCGGTTGCGGACCGAGCAGCATCATGTTGACACACTCGCGCCGACCCTCGCGTTCGACCCAGGCGAACTCGCCGGTGCCCTCCCAGTCCGTCACCCGCATGGGAATCGACAGGCACATCAGGCGCACCCGCGCGCTGGTATCCGGGCAACGGCGATTGCCATGCAGCCCGGGAAGTCATCGATGCAGATATTCACGCTATGCATATCGTCCAAAACAGTGCAGGCCGAGTGTCACGCCGGCCTCCGGAAAAAGGATTGCGCCAGATCAAACGAATCGCGCGCCAGGCAGGCCGGTCCGGCAGCACCGACTCGACCCGGACGTAAGTTACCAGACATTTCGGGTGCAGCGCGCAACCCAGCCCTGGCCAAGCGCCAGACCGCCGTCGTTGGGCGGCGCCAGTGTCGCTTCGAAGACGCTCACCCCTCCGGCCTCAAGCTGCCGGCGCAAGGCCGGCATCAATACGGCATTCATCGCACAGCCGCCGCCAACCGCAATTTTTGCCACTTTTTCCCGGTCGACCGCAGCAATCAGCCATTCGGCCAGACCGGCAGCCAGCGTCGCATGGAACAGCGCCGCGCCGTAGGGCGCAGCGGCGCAATCGGCCAGCCGCGACAGCAGCGGCGTGAAATCGGCGATATCGCCACGCACGACCATCCCGCCCGGCAACGGGTCGACGGCGCCATGCGCGGCTGCCAGCCCTTCCAGTTCCATCGCCGCCTGCCCTTCGTATCGCGCCTCGGCGCGCAAGCCGAGCAGACCGGCGGCGGCGTCGAACAGCCGCCCGAGACTGCTCGTTGCCGGACAATTGAGCCGCCGTTCGAGCATCATCGCCAGGCGCGCGCCGTCACGCCCTGGATAGCGCCGGGCGATGAAATCGGCGATTTCCGCCTGTCGACCGCAGGCCTCGAGCGCGCTCGCCGCCATCCGCCACGGTTCGCGCGCGGCACGGTCGCCCCCCGGCAGGCACAGTGGCAGCAAATGGCCGAGCCGCTGGCAATCTGCCCCGTCGACCCGGAGCAGTTCGCCACCCCACATGCCGCCATCCGGCCCGAGGCCGACACCGTCGATCGCCAGTCCGAGCACCGGTTCATCAAGCCGATGCTCGGCGCAGATCGCGGCAATATGGGCATGATGATGACCCACCGCCACAGCGGGCACGCCCGACTCGGCGGCCAGACGCTGCGCCAGACGGGTCGAATGAAAATCCGGATGCAGGTCGTGGGCGATCAGATCCGGCGTCACATCGAGGATGCCCAGCAGGTGACCGACGGTTTCTTCGAGAAAGCCGATGGTCGACGCGTTGTCGAGGCTGCCGATGTGCTGCGACAGGAAAGCCTCGCTGCCTTTCAGGACGCAGATGCTGTTCTTCAGGTAGGCGCCGAGCGCCAATACGGTCGGCCCGTCGCCGGCCAGCGGAACCGGGACCGGCGTATAGCCGCGGGCCCGGCGGATGAAGGCGGGCCCGGCGCGCAGCACCGAATCGTCGCAGCGGACGACGATGTCGCGGTCGTGGATCAGGAAGGCGTCGGCAATGCCAGCCAGACGCGCCAGGGCCTCGTCGTTGCCGACGACCAGCGCCTCGCCGTGCGGGTTGGCGCTGGTCATGACCAGCAACAACTCGCTCGCTTCAGTCAGCCAGCGCGTGCCGGCCGGACGCGCCGCCGCCTCGTGCCAGAGCAGCAAGTGCAGGGGCGTCGCCGGCAGCATGACGCCGAGCCAGGCCAGTCCCGGGGCGATTCCCTCAAGTTCGCCGGCCGCTTTTGGACAAAGCACGACAGGTGCCGCCGGGCTCTGCAACAACGCCAGCCCGGCTTCCGTAATTTGCGCGTAAGCGATGAACGACGCGGCATTCAGCCCCATGACGGCAAACGGCTTTTCCTCGCGCTGTTTGCGCTGGCGCAACTCGGCGACGGCGCTCGCATTACGTGCGTCGCAGGCAAGGTGGAAACCGCCCAGCCCTTTGATCGCGACGATCCTTCCGCTGCGCAGCAGACGCAGCGTTTCCGCGATCGGATCGCCCGCCATCAGACGGCCACCCACATCGAGCAGGCTCAGTTGCGGACCGCATTCTGGACAGCAGGTGGTTTCGGCATGAAAACGCCGGTCGACCGGTGCAGTGTATTCCGTGCTGCAGGCCGGACAGAGCGGGAACCCGGCAAGGC
>JBFZCS010000011.1:0-2573 GCA_041307825.1 Azonexaceae bacterium | reverse complement strand
AAATGTGGCGCCGCGCCGAGACAATTCACCGCAACTCGTGAAATTGCTAACAGTCGGGGTGCTCGCTTTCGATGAAAATTCACTCATCAAAAAACGACTCATTCGGATCGCATCATGAACCAGCCAATCGAATACTTCCTCACCCAGGCCAAGCGTATCTCCGGCGCATCGCCGACAACGAAGATTCACGGCGTCCTCTTCAATGCGACGATCGGTGTTGTCGCGGCGGGCACTGTCTACGGACACAAGTCCGCCCGCAACGGCAGCGATATCCGCACCAGCCTCATCGTCGATGCCTATGCCATCAATGGATTTCACATTATCGAAACCAGGACCGGCTCCAACTATCTGCTGGCGAGAGTGGGCCCGAGCAGGATTTTCCGCGATCAGTGGGGAATACTGCAGGAACACCTCGGCAAGAACGACAAGGCGCTCGCTCACCTGCCGAAATCCGAATTCAGTACATTCGGCCCGGGATTCATGCACGCAACCCGCCCCGCCCAGGAAACAGCCCGTTTCTGATGGTCGACCGCAACAGGTTGAGGGTAGTGCTACGAGCCAGCCGGATGCGTCATTTTCGCCGGCACCACCCAGCGGTCGTAATCCTCGGCGGTTAAGTAGCCGAGCACCAGCGCCACCTCTTTCAGCGTCTTCCCTTCGCGGTGAGCACGCTTGGCGATTTCGGCAGACTTGTCGTAGCCGATGTGCGGCGCCAGCGCGGTGACCAGCATCAGCGAGCGTTCCATGAGTTCGGCGATACGTTCGCGGTTGGCGGTGATTCCCCGGGCGCAATGCCGTTCGAAGCTGGCCATGCCGTCAGCCAGCAGGCGGACGCTTTGCAGGAAGTTGTGGGCAATCAGCGGCTTGAAAACGTTGAGTTCAAAATTGCCGGAAGCGCCGCCGATGCCGATCGCCACGTCGTTGCCCATGACCTGGCAGCAGAGCATGGTCAGCGCCTCGCACTGCGTCGGGTTGACCTTGCCCGGCATGATCGAGCTGCCCGGCTCGTTTTCCGGAATGCTGATCTCGCCGAGGCCGGAGCGCGGGCCGGATGCCAGCCAGCGAATATCGTTGGCGATCTTCATCAAGGCCACGGCCAGCGTCTTGAGCGCGCCATGGGCGGCGACCAGACCGTCGTTGGCGGCCAGCGCGGCGAACTTGTTGCCGGCGCTGGTGAACGGAATGCCGGTTTGCCCGGCCAGCTTGGCAGCGACGCGCAAGCCGAATTCAGGATGGGTGTTCAGCCCGGTGCCGACGGCGGTGCCGCCGACCGCCAGCGGGTAGAGCGAGGGCAAGGCGGCGCCGATGACTGCTTCGGCGTGCTGCAGCTGGGCGACGTAGCCGGAGAATTCCTGGCCGAGGGTCAGAGGTGTGGCGTCCTGCAGATGGGTGCGGCCGATCTTGACGATGTCGACGAAGGCGGCAGATTTTTCTTCCAGCGTGGTTCGCAGTTGAACGCAGGCGGGCAACAGGTGCCGGATGATGCCGATGGCCGCCGCCAAATGCAGCGCCGTGGGAAAGATGTCGTTCGACGACTGTCCGAGATTGACTTCGTCGTTGGGGTGCACCAGCCGGGCGCTGCCGCGCTGGCCGCCGAGCAGTTCCGAGGCGCGGTTGGCGAGCACTTCGTTGAGGTTCATGTTGGTTTGCGTACCCGAGCCGGTCTGCCACACCGACAGCGGAAATTCTTCCGTATGCCGGCCGCCCGCCACTTCATCGGCGGCGGCCATGATGGCGGCGGCCTTGTCGGCGGCCAGCAGTCCGAGTTCCCGATTGACCCCGGCGCAGGCGGCCTTGACCAGCGCCAGCGCGTGGATAAGTTCCTCCGGCATGCGCTCGGTCGAGATGGCGAAATGGGCCAGCGAACGTTGCGTCTGCGCACCCCGCAGGCGGTCGCTTGCCACCTCGATGGTGCCGAAAGAATCCTTCTCCAGCCGGGTCGTCATCCTCGCCAGCCTAGTGCCGGGCGCGCAGATTGGCGTTCAGTTCGTCGGCGATTTGCGCCCAGTCCGCATCGTCACGGATGGCCTCGCGCAGGAAGGTCGCCTGCGAGGGTTTCCAGAAGGCTGCTTCGTGCAGCAGCACGTCGTCGGGTAACGGGTGGTGACTGTCGATGAATTGCGCGATCGAGGCTTCATCGCTGGCTTGACCGAGTTGGGCAAAAAGCATGTTCAGGCTGTGTATGGGTCTTTCCATGAGTGTTTCCTTCCGGCATTCCTTGGCAACGGGCTGTATCGGTTCGAGTCTGTTACGCCGGAGAAGTTCGGGATGCATCATCGACGCGCTGCAGGATTTCATCGGCCCGTGGCTGACTGCACACTTGTTCAACGCCGGTTTGTACAAAATCCGACGAATTCCGAGGCACAATTGCGTTACCGCATCCGGTATCCGATTTCCATTCATTGCAAAGGCAGATTCATGAAAAAACTGGTCACGACATCCGCAGCATTCCTGCTCGCCCTCACGCTCCAGGCGCAGGCCGCCGAACCGAAGGAGGAAAAAACCGCCTCGGGGATCGGCATCACCATGCTCAAGGAGGGCACCGGTGCCAATCCGAAAGCGAGCGACACGGT
>JBFZCS010000010.1:0-4674 GCA_041307825.1 Azonexaceae bacterium | reverse complement strand
CCGACCGCGTCGGACCTGCGCTTGGTCTTCGGCATCGCCAAGATGGTCACCGATCTCGAACGCGTCGGCGACGAGGCCAAGAAGATCGCCAAGGGCGTTCGCCGCATCTACGAAGCCGGCCAGATGCCCTCGCAATACGGCATCGGCATCCGCCACATCGCCGAGGCGGCGCTCGACATGTTGCACCAGGCGCTCGATGCCTTCGCCCGGCTCGATCCTCAACAGGCCGAGCATGTCATCCGCGCCGATGCCAATGTCGACATCGAGTTCAAGTCGATCGTGCGCCAGTTGATCACGCACATGATGGAAGACCCGCGCACCATCACGACCTCGATCGACATCATCTGGATCGCCCGCGCCGTCGAGCGCATCGGCGACCATGCCAAGAACATCGCCGAACACGTCGTCTTCATCGTCGAAGGTCGGGATATCCGTCATCCGCCCAAGGAGGCGAAGGCGTGACACCGACGATCCTGGTCGTCGAAGACGAACCAGCCATCCAGGAACTCATCGTCATCAACCTCAAGCATGCCGGCTTCCTGGTGGTGCGGGCCGGCAGCGCCGAGGAGGCCGAATCGGCGATTCGCGCCGCGCTCCCCGACCTCGTGCTGCTCGACTGGATGCTGCCCGGCCAGTCGGGGGTCGCTCTGGCCAAAAAGATCCGTGCCGACGAGCGCAGCCGCGAAATGCCGATCATCATGCTGACCGCCCGCGCCCACGAGGAAGACAAGGTGCAGGGACTCGAGGCGGGGGCGGACGATTACGTCACCAAGCCGTTCTCGCCCAAGGAACTGGTCGCCCGCGTGCGTGCCGTGTTGCGCCGGCGGGCGCCGCATCTCGCCGGTGAAGCCGTGGAAATCGGCAGTCTCGCGCTCAACCCGGCGACCCATCGGGTGCTGGCCGGGAGCCAGCCGATCGAGCTCGGGCCGACCGAGTTCCGCCTGCTGTTTTTCTTCATGACGCATGTCGAGCGCGTCTATAGTCGGGCCCAGTTGCTCGACGAGGTTTGGGGCGACCACGTGTTCATCGAGGAACGTACGGTCGATGTGCATATCCGTCGCCTGCGTGCGGCGCTTGAACCATCAGGGCATCATGAGCGGGTCGAGACGGTGCGCGGCACCGGCTACCGCTTCCGGGGCGCGTAAGGCGAGTGTCGGAGCAACTGGTCAAGTCCCTGTTGCTGACCCTGCTGGCGGCAGTCATCGCGCTGCCGGTCGGTCGTTTTGTCGCGCCGTCGGCCGGGTGGATGGTGTTCACTCTCGGTCTCGGCTTGCAGATGATTTTTCACTTCCGCAACTTCGCCCGGCTCGACCGTTGGTCAAGGGCGCCGGTCGTCGATGACTCGCTGGAAGGCGAAGGCGCCTGGGATGAGATGTTTGGACGACTTTATCGTCACGAAAAGGAATTGCGCGCCAGGATCGAGCATAAGGAAGACGATCTGGAGCGCTTCGTCTCTGCCTTTCAGGCGTTGACCGACGGCGTCGTCGTGCTCGACCTGCAAAACCAGATCAGGTTCTGCAACGCCACAGCCGAGCGGCAACTGGGCTTGGTCATGGAAACCGATCGCGGCCAGCCGATCACAAATCTTGTCCGCCTGCCGGAGTTCGTCGCTTATCTGGGCGGCACCGAGTTCACCCGGCCGCTGACCCTGCGCTCCGATCGCGGCGATTACAGCGTGCTGGCGATCCACCTTATTCCCTATGCCGGTGATCGCCGCCTCATGCAGATCAAGGACGTCACCCAGACCGACCGCCTCGACAGCATGCGCCGCGATTTCGTCGCCAATGTCTCGCACGAACTGCGTACGCCGCTCACCGTGCTCGCCGGCTATCTTGAAACATTGCAGGAAATCGACGTCGACCGCGATGAACGACAGCGCTATCTGGGGCTGATGGCCGAGCAGTCGCGGCGCATGCAGGCGATTGTTCAGGACCTGCTGACCCTCTCGTCGATCGAATCGGCGCCGCCACCGGTTAACGAAATGGTCGACATGGCCAGCCTGATCGACAAGCTGCGCCGCGATGCCGAGGCACTTTCGGCCGGCAAGCACGTCATCATCGTCGACAGCGACGGGCACGGCGACCTGCGCGGTTCGGAACTGGAACTGACCAGTGCGCTCGGCAACCTGGTCGCCAACGCCGTGCGCTATACGCCGGCCGGCGGCACCGTCCGCATATCGTGGAAAGCGACGCTGCAAGGCGCCGAATTTGCGGTCGCGGACAGCGGCATCGGCATCGATGCCAAGCACATCCCCCGCCTCACCGAACGCTTCTACCGCGTCGACCGCGGCCGCTCGCGCGATGCCGGCGGTACGGGGCTGGGGCTGGCGATTGTCAAGCACTCGCTGAACCGGCATCAGGCGCAGCTCGAGATCACCAGCACGCCAGGCATCGGCAGCCGCTTTGCCGCCCGCTTCCCGGCGGCGCGGGTGGCCGGCGTCTAGTTGTTCAGTCGCCCGGCGACCGGCTGAAAGCCTGCCGGCTTTCGTAAATCATCGCCGATTCTACGTACCCTCGGGCATGGTCCAGCCCCGCAGGGCGCGCAACAGCGAGCGTTTTTTGGTTTGATGCGCCTGCATGCGCTGCAAGATATCGTCCAGAGTCCGCATCGCCTCGGTGATATGAGGCCCCTTGTTGAGCATCACGCATTCCGCACGCTCGCCCATCGCTGCGTCGGTGATTTCGGCGCGTGAAGGGAGGCCTGTCTTGGCCAGCGTCTCGAGAACCTGCGTGGCCCAGATCACGGGCATGTGCGCGGCCTCCGCCGCCCATAGAATTTCCTCCTGGACCTCGGCAAGGCGTTCGTAGCCGCATTCCACGGCGAGGTCGCCGCGCGCGATCATGATGCCCGATGCCTTGCTCGCCATCGCCGAGAGCAGCAGTTTCGGCAGGTTTTCGAACGCGCGCCTGGTCTCGATCTTGAGCACGATCCCGAGGTTCGGCTTGCCGAGTTCATGGAGACAGTGCCGCAAGGTATCCACGTCGCTCGCGTTCTGGACAAACGATAGTCCGACCAGATCGGCTTCCTTGGCGACCACGGCCAAATCCGCGATGTCCTTCTCGGTCAGCGCCGGCAGGTTCAACTGGCTGTCGGGCAGGTTGATGCCCTTGTCGCCGGCCAGCTTTTCCCCGTCGTCCCGGGCGTGCGTGATTTCGATATCCAGCCATTCCGGCGCGATCCCGCGGATCACGCCACCGATCCGTCCGTCATCGAACCAGATGCGTTCGCCGACTGCGACCTGTTCGAATATCTCGGGCAAGGTACAGGCGACGGAAGGAACCTGGGGGCTCCGCCTCCCCTTGCGCTTCAGGTCGGTCGGGGCGATCATGCCGCGCGTCAGGCGAATCGTGCCGCCCCGCGTCAGATGCAGGGTTCCTTCCGGGGGCGCAAAGTCCGACAGGGCGCTGGCGCGCGGCTCCGGCCCCTTGCGCGCGCACTTGAGGCGGGTTTCGGGGACCAGGTAGGTGGTCTGGTCACATTCGGCCACGACGCCCGAGTCATCACGCTGAACCACCAGAAGGCGACGGTTGGCGCCTCTGGCGTCGGTCAGTTCGAGGTGGTCGCCGCCCTCGAGTTGCCTGAGCCAGGATGGATCGACGCCGACATGCAGCGTCGCGCCGGCCACCGGCATGGTCGTGCCGCTGGCACGCAAGCCGAGACGGGCCGGCGCCACGACCTGGCCGAGCGCATCCTTCACCGGGCGCAGCTTGAGGACAGTGGTGCCGGGCGTAATGTGACCCGTGCGCAACTTCGGCCCGCCAAGATCCATCAGTATGCGTACCGCGCGGCGTTCCGCGCGTGCCGCGCGCCGGATGTTGGCGGCCATGGCCCGCCATTCGTCAGCGCCGTCGTGGGCGCAATTGATGCGGGCGATGTCCATTCCCGAATTCACGAGTTGCCTTGTCAGGCCATAGTCGCTGGCCGCTTCCGAAGGTATGGTGACCATGATGCGCACGGCTCTTTCCGTTGGCTGAACGCCAAGGAGTTCGGTGGTATGTCGTTCGAGAAGTTTCCGGCTGCTGTGGATGCCGGCCGGTTCATCTTCGGAGTGCGCTTGCCAGGCCTGGCCGGTCAATCGGTGCAGGATGCCGAGTACCTTGTCGAGGTTGGCCAGCACGTGAGATTCGGCGCGTCCGAGCGAGGACAGGCCGACTTGGGACAGCCATTCCTGCAGCGGGCGCCGGTCGCTTTGGCGCAACCTCAGGTAATGGACAAAATTGCGGGCGCTCGCCTGGTAGCTTGGATCGACGCTCGCCAGAAAGGGCGCAAGACTTGTTTCATAGGCCAGCATTTTCCCGCGCAAGTCCCACAATTGATCGATGACGGCTTTGCAGGCGGCTTCATCCCAGGTGTCAACGCTACCTTCTTCCGCCACTGGCGCAGAGGGGCGGGCTTTTCTTGCGGCGCGCGGCTGGGTATGCGCTTTATTCTTGGAGACAGCGGGGGTCTCGGACTTGAGGTGAATTTTTTTCAACGAATTTTCTCGCCGGAACGGTTACCGACAGCCAGGAGGCGGGATAGCGACCATCGTCCGGATACTATAAGGCGTCTGTGTGACAGGAATGTTGCAGGTTCCGCGGGAAGGCGAACGGATCAGGGCGCACCCCGGCGTGTTGCCGGCTGGCGCGTCACTGGCTGGTTTTCGGGTGTTTTGACGGGTTGACCGCGACAGTC
>JBFZCS010000009.1:0-2511 GCA_041307825.1 Azonexaceae bacterium | reverse complement strand
GTCAACGTCACCGCCAGTATCGGCGCCTTCGCCTTCGGCCAGTTCCAGGACCGCATCGGCCACGTGCGCAGCGTCGCGTTCACGCTGGCCTGCTGGCTGCTGACCACGCTGGTCGCCTGGCGGGCCGACGGTCCGGGGATGTTCTGGGTAGCCGCGAACCTTGCCGGCCTGTGCATGGGCGCCAGCCAGTCAGCGGGCCGCGCGCTGGTCGGCTACCTGAGCCCGGAGGCGCGGCGGGCCGAGTTCTTCGGCCTGTGGGGCGTCTCGGTGAAGCTGTCGTCGATATTCGGCCCGCTGACCTACGGCGCCGTAAGCTGGGTTTCGGGCGGCGACCATCGCCTGGCCATGCTCGCTACCGGCGCCTTCTTCGTCGCCGGACTCGTCATCCTGGCCGGCATCGATCCCGAAAGAGGCCGGCGGGCGGCCGAAGCCGGCTAGACATCGTCCCGATTTCTGCCCTTACCCAGGCCAGGACAGCGCACCGACCATCACCGCGGCGAAGATCCCGGCCACCACATCAAGCGTCCAGTGAGCGCGCAGGATGATGACCAGAACCATCTGCAGAATGGCAGTCAGGATGCCGAGACCGGTGAGCGCAGGAATCCCGAGCGTCGCCAACTGGATGGCCCCATAAACCGCCAGCGCCGTATGGCCGGAAAAGAAAAAGTCGTTGCCGACCTTATAGGTGACGAAGAGCGACGGGAAGCCCGGATCGCGCCAGATAATCCCGGGCGGCGCCGGCAGCACGATGATCGCCTGGCATGTCTGGCGCATCACGAACAGGCACAGCAGCCCCCAGAACGGGGTGAAGCTCGGGCCGAGAACGGCATAGCCAAGCACGAACAGGGTTACCGCATCGACCCCCAGAGAACTGCAGATCAGCAAGGAGTCAGCGACGCGCGGATGGCGGTGCAGCCAGTCGTTCGCGCCGCGGGTCAACCGGTGGAGATGGTCGTCGATTCCCCGGTCATCGGCCGGACGGCTGCCGATCAGGCGCTGAGTGACGAACCAGGCGCCCAGACTGCCACCAATGACCAGCAACCGCAGAGCGACCGTTGCGAAAGGCGGCAGGTCCGGCATCGCTCATTCCGTCCCTGCTTCGATTCGCGAACCTCCCTCGCCACGGTCCAGTTCGATCCGCTGCGCGGGAATCCCGGCCCAGGTTTCGCCGGCGGGAATCCGCGTGTTGGGCAGGACGAAGGAGCCGGCCAGCACCTTCGCCTTTTCACCGACCTCGACGCCGCCCATGATGATCGCGCGCAGGCCGATCGTCGCGCCAGCACGCAGCCTGACCGGGGCGACCACCAGATAGCCGCCCTGGGCGTAGTGGGCCATGATGCTGGCCGAACCGCCGATCGTCACGCCGTCTTCCATCACGATCATCGACGGGTCGGCAATGGCGGTCGAATTGATGGTGACGTGGCGCCCGATCTTCATGCCCATCAGACGATAGTAGAGTTGCGCGAACGGTGACGGGGTCACGAACTCAAGGAACGAGTAGCGCACGACCAAGGTAAGCGTGCAATGCACGTACCAACGCAGCGCCGCAAGCGAAACGGCCGAACCGCGATATGGCCGGAGCCGCCCGCCGAGAACCAGGTTCAATGCAGGCGCGACCAGGAGCAGCGTCAGGCCGTAGGTGAAATAACTGGCAGCCAGCGCCAGACCCGTCAATGGATAGTGCCAGAGCGATGTCACACCGGCGAGAGCAGGCGCGAACACCTCGCTGAACAGCCCCGCCGCAACGCCAAGAGAAAGACCCGCCGCCAGAATGGCGAGGGCAATGAATGGCAGGGGCCCGACGAGGGCTAGCAGTCTTTGCATGCGAAAAAATCGGGAATGGGAGTGGGGGCGAGCGTATCCGAATTCATGGCGTTTGGTCGAGTCGCGAAAGTCGCAATCTCGGCAAGGGTTGTTCAGCGAAACCCGGCCTGTCGCGGTCGACGCCGGATTCAGGGCAAATTTCAGCCGCCGGTGACGAGCGCGTCGGGAATCTCGAAGCGTTCATCGCCACCGAATTGGACGACGCTGACATCGCCCCGGCGTTCAACCGACAGCGCAGCAGTGGCGTCCGCAGCAACCGGCTTGCCCTTGACGAACAGGATGCGGCGCTTCAACCCCTCGCCCCAGCGCACCTCCACGGTTGCCGTGCCGTCGAAGCCGCGCCGGATGACGAAGGCCTCGCATTCCTTCGTCTTGGCATCGTAGGGCGGCATGCAGGGAATCATCGCCGAGGCATGGAAGGGTGTACCGGGAAGCAAGGCATCCCTGGCCGCCGGCGTCGCCGCCAGCGGCTGGCCGGTCACGCCGATGGTCAGCGTGTAGTTCGCCGACTCGTTGCGCCGTGCGGCATTGCGCATCAGATAGACGCGGATGCTGTAGTCGCCATCGGTCGGCAGAAGGCCCGAGAAACGGTTGCCGGACGTGCTGCCGATAAACATCGCCATATCGCTACTACCTGGCGGCAGGATGTTGAAATAGCTGGAGGCGTTGACGGTCTTCATCTCGACG
>JBFZCS010000008.1:0-4538 GCA_041307825.1 Azonexaceae bacterium | reverse complement strand
GCCGAGATAGGGAATCTTGTGCTCGCGCGCGTAGCGAATCGCACAAATCTTGCCCTCGGTACCACGGATGCCGAAACCGCCGGGAACCAGGATGGCATCCATCGCAGCCAAGGCTTCGCAGCCATCATGCTCAATGGCTTCGGAATCGATGTAGTGGATGTTGACCTTGCTCTGGGTATGGATGCCGGCGTGAGTCAACGCTTCGGACAAGGATTTGTAGGATTCGGTCAGATCAACATATTTACCAACGAAGGCAATGTCGACTTGGTGTTGCGGGTGTTCCAGCGCGTGAATGAGTCGCTTCCATACCGACAAATCCGCAGCCTTGGCTAAAAGACCGAGTTTGTGGCAAACGATTTCGTCCAGCATCTGGTCATGCAACATGGCCGGAATCTTGTAGATGGAACTGGCATCCAGCGCCTCGATCACCGCTTCCGGCATGACATTGCAGAACAGTGCGATCTTGCGCCGCTCTTCTGCAGGAATGTGCCGGTCCGCGCGACACAACAACACATCCGGTTGGATACCGATTTCGCGCAATTCCTTGACGGAATGCTGGGTCGGTTTGGTCTTCAGTTCGCCGGCAGCGTGTATGTAGGGCAACAGCGTCAGGTGAATGAAACAGGTGGCGCTGCGCCCCTCTTCGATACCCATCTGGCGTATCGCTTCCAGGAATGGCAGCGACTCGATATCGCCAACCGTACCGCCGACTTCGATGATCGCCACTTCGGCGCCCTCGGCGCCACGCTTGATATAGGCCTTGATCTCGTCGGTGATGTGCGGGATGACCTGCACGGTCCTGCCCAGGTATTCGCCGCGTCGCTCCTTCTTGATCACCGACTCATAGATCTGGCCGGTGGTGAAGTTGTTGCGCTTGCCCATCTTGGCGCGTGTGAAACGCTCGTAATGGCCCAGATCGAGGTCGGTTTCGGCACCATCCTCGGTGACGAAGACCTCGCCATGCTGGAACGGGCTCATGGTGCCCGGATCGACGTTGATATAAGGATCGAGCTTGAGATGGGTGACGGTGAGGCCGCGGGATTCAAGGATCGCGCCCAATGATGCGGCGGCAATGCCCTTGCCCAATGAGGAGACCACACCACCGGTAACGAATACGTAACGGGTCATAAAATCAGCTAATGCAAGGATGCGAAATGATACCGGAATGCCCCCGTTATGGGGACGCCGGATTCGTAAACACCAAAGCGCTAACGCGTCCGCTACCCCGGCTCCATAAAAGAGCGGCAGCAACAAGAAAACCAAGTCTGCTCAGTTGCCCGCCTGCTTGTTGTTTCCCGGATAATGGCGCGCCATATCGAACATGCCTGAAAATCTCGCCAACGCCATGACTGTCAAACCTTGCCCCTTCTGCGTTCTCGACCCCGCCCGCGTTCTCGCCGAAGACGACCTCACCGTGGTTTACAAGGATGGCTTCCCGGTTTCGCCAGGCCATACCGTGATCATTCCCAAGCGCCACTTTCCGACCCTGTTTGATGCCAGTGAAGAAGAGCAACAAGCTTTGCTGCGCGCATTAACCAATGCCAAGAACATCCTCGACGCGCTCCACAAACCCGATGGCTACAACATCGGTATCAACCAGGGAATCGCCGGCGGCCAGAGCGTGCCGCATCTGCACATTCACGTGATTCCACGCTATCTGTGCGATAAAGCCGATCCGAAAGGCGGCGTGCGCTGGGTCTTGCCCGAGAAGGCGAAGTATTGGGCTTGAGCGTTGCGGACAGCGGCTTAAGCACCAAATCCGATCCAATCGAGCAAATCGACGGGCGTATGGATATAACCACGTGCGCCCCATTCCTCAGGACGGTCGTCTTGCCCAAGATACCCATATAGTGCAACCAGCGCCGGCATGCCGGCAGCATTGGCCGCTTCGACATCACGCTCGGCATCACCCACGTAAAGACAGTCTTGCACCGGAGCTTGCGCGATCTGGCAGGCGTGCAGCACCGGAGCCGGATGCGGTTTGGGTTGAGCGCAGGTGTCGCCAGATACGACAAATGCCGCCCGTTCGAGCAAACCGAGGTGGGCGAGCAGCGGTTGGGTGTAGCGGGCCGGCTTGTTGGTGACGATGCCCCATTTGATCGCGCGCGCATCGAATATTTCGAGAACCTCGGCCATACCGGGAAAAAGCGGCGAATTGCGCGTCAGGTTGGTGGCATAGTGTGCGAGGAACTCTTGGCGCAATCCCGGGAAATCAGGATGCTGCTGATCGACAGAGAATCCAAGACGAATCAAGCCTTGAGCGCCGTGTGAGGATTGCGACCGGTATTCAGACTCAGGGATTGGACTCAGCCCGCGTCTTTGCCGCATTGCGTTGAGGGCGGCGCCAAGGTCCGGCGCAGTATCAACCAGCGTGCCATCAAGGTCGAAAAGGACTGCCTTGATACGCGCTTGCATCAGTATGCAGACATCTCTGATCAGGCGCGGCGGCAAGCCAGGAGATAGTTCACGTCCGTATCACGACCCAGTCGGTAGGCCTTCGTGAATGGGTTGTAGGTCATTCCCATCAGTTCAACCGATTCCAGGCCGGCTTGGCGGGCGTAAGCGGCAAGCTCATGCGGTTTGATGAACTTGGCCCAGTCGTGCGTGCCCTTGGGCAGCATGTTCAGCACATATTCCGCCCCGATGATGGCAAGCAGGTAACTCTTGGGATTGCGGTTGAGCGTTGAGAAAAACACCCATCCATTCGGCTTTGCCATGCGCGCGCAGGCCGTCATGACGGAGACCGGGTCCGGTACATGTTCCAGCATTTCCATGCAGGTGACCACATCGAAACTCTCCGGCTCGGCCGCCGCCAGGTCTTCAGCGGCGATGAGTCGATAGTCGACCTGAACACCCGACTCGAGTTGGTGCAACTTGGCTACCTTGAGCGGTTTATCGGCCAGATCAATTCCGGTGACCTGAGCCCCATGCAGCGCCATGCTTTCAGACAATATGCCGCCACCGCATCCGACATCGATGACACGCTTGCCTGCTATACCGCCAGACAAGCTGACAATCCATTCCAGACGTAGCGGATTGATGTCGTGTAGCGGCTTGAATTCAGAGTTGGGATCCCACCAACGGTGGGCGAGTTGGCTGAATTTATCCAGTTCGGCTTGATCGGCGTTGCTCATGTTGATTCCTAGTTTGGTCGCCACAATTCTCCGGCAGGTGGCGTCTTGGCGCTACTGCTGATCTTGTAGGGATTGGTAATGACGCAGGAAGAGCGCTTCGAGTTCATCGATCACGTCGACAGCGCTTCGCCCTTGCACAAGATGCTGGCTCATCAGGGCCGAGATTTCGTGGATCAGCTTGGCACGGTCGAGCATGGGGTAGGTTTCGCGCAGTCGTTTGATGGCTTTGACTACGCTTTCCTGAGTCGGACGCGCGATGGCCTGCGGCGTTTGTGAAACAGGTTCGGCCTCGGGAAGTACACGGGCCAGCAAAAATTCGGCGTAATCAAGCAGACTGCCCTGCTTTGTTTCGGAGAGCGCCCGAAACAGTCGCAGCAAACGCCGCTCATCCGCCGTCATCAATTGCTCTTGGGCGCGACGAAGTTTTTGATCATCGGACTCTGTTCGAGGAAATCGAGGAAAGACTGGAGCAATTTGCTGCGGAATTTTTCCTGCGGATAGACCAGCGAGAGTTGGCGACGCAGCGCGGGTTCCAAAGGGATGGAAACCAACTCACCCAACTTGATTTCTTTCAATACAGTCGTGCAGGAAAGCACGGCCACACCCAATCCGGCTGCAACCGCGCCCTTGATGGCTTCACGGCTGCCCAATTCCATGACCAGATTGACTTCGTCCATGGAAACGCCGTTGTTGCGAAAGAAATCGTCGATGCACTCGCGCGTGCCAGAACCAGACTCACGGCTGATATAAGGGTGCGATGCGATTTGTTTGGGCGTGACGCTGGCAAGATTGGCCAGATCGGAGAATGGGGAGCAGATCATGACCAGCTCATCTTCACAACACACCTGGGTGACCAGATTGGGATGGTGCGAAGCCGATTCGATCAACCCCAAATCCAGCGTATGGTCGGCAACCTTGTTTTCGATCGTCTCTGAGTTCGCAACAGTCAAGCGGGCCTGGGTTTCCGGATGCCTTTGCTTGAACTCTCCAAGCAGTCTCGGCAGCATGTATTCGGCAATCGTCGTTGAAGCGCCGATCAACAAAGGGCCGCTGACTTGTCCGGTGAGCTCCGAGATGCGTGCTTCCATTTCACCACTCATGTGGAGAATCCGCTCGGCGTAATCAAGGGCGAGTTCACCCGCAGGGGTGAGAGAAATTTTACCGTGCGAGCGCTCGAACAAGCGGGTGTTGAAATGTTCTTCCAGTTGTTTGACCTGGAAAGTCACGGCGGGCTGAGTCATGAACAACAATTCAGCCGCTTTGGTGAAGGAAAGTTGTTTTGCGACAGTATGGAAAACTTGCAGTCGGCGGTCAGCCATTTTCTTATGTACGGATAAATTTTAATTATGCGATTCAATCATAGTTTTCTTATTTAGAACAGTCACAAAAATAGGCCCGCCCTGC
>JBFZCS010000007.1:0-5661 GCA_041307825.1 Azonexaceae bacterium | reverse complement strand
CATTGACCGGGCCGATTTCCAGCAACTGGTCGCAGATTTCGGTGATGAAGCGGCCGTCGGAGGTGCCGCCGGTGGTCGACAGTTCGGTATCGATGCCGCAGATCTCGCGGATCGCGGTACTGGCGGCCTCGGCCAACGGGCCGCGGCCGGTCAGGAAAGGACGGGCGCCGAGCGTCCATTTGATCTCGTAGTCGAGGCCATGTTTATCGAGAATCCCGATCAGCCGCTGCTGCAAGCTTTCCGGCGTACTGGCGGTGGAAAAGCGGAAATTGAACTTGATCTCGACGCTGCCCGGCACGACGTTGGTGGCACCGGTGCCGCCGTGGATGTTGGAAATCTGCCAGGTGGTCGGCGGGAAGTATTCATTCCCTTGGTCCCATTCGGTGTCGCCCAGTTCGGCGATGGCTGGAGCGGCTTCATGGATAGGGTTACGCCCAAGGTGTGGATAGGCGATGTGGCACTGCAAGCCCTTGACCGTCAGGACGCCGGACAGCGAGCCGCGGCGGCCGTTCTTGATCATGTCGCCGAGCGTATCGACCGAGGTCGGTTCGCCGATGACGCAGAAATCGAGGCTTTCGCCGCGTGCCTTGAGGGCTTCGACGACGGCGACGGTGCCGTCGTTGGCATCGCCTTCTTCATCGGAGGTGAGCAGGAAGGCGAGCGAGCCCGGATGGTCAGGGTTGGCGGCGACGAAGGCCTCGGTCGCGGTCAACATCGCTGCCAGAGATGATTTCATGTCGGCGGCGCCGCGCCCGTAGAGCATGCCGTCGCGGATTTCCGGGGCGAAGGGCGGCGAGGTCCACAGGTCCAGCGGTCCGGTTGGCACCACGTCGGTGTGGCCGGCGAAGACGAACAGCGGCCGGGCACTGCCGCGGCGCGCCCAGAGATTGGTGACGCCGTTGCGGTTGATGAACTCGATGGCAAACCCAAGCGCTTGCAGGCGCTCGGCGAACAGGTCGCAACAGCCGGCGTCGTCGGGCGTCACCGAAGGCCGGGCGATGATCCGCCGCGCCAGTTCGAGCGTCGGATCGGACATCAGGCGCCCTGATCGTCGCTGTCGGCGAGACTGATGTTGAAGTCCTTGAACGAGGCGCCGCCCTCGTCGGTGGTGTCGAATTCCAGCGCGGCGTCGGTTTTTCTCTCGTCCCGCCCGCCGGTGGTATTGATTTCCGAATTGTTGATTAGCCACGACAGGTTGGTCGGCGAGTCGGCATTGGTCAGCGCCTCGTCGAGCGAGATCGCGCCCGCGCGATAGAGCCGGAACAGGTCCTGCTCGAAAGTCTGCGAACCCGGGGCCAGCGTCTGCTCCATCGCATCCTTGATGCCCTGGACTTCGCCGCGCTCGATCAGTTCGCTGATGTGGCGGGTGTTGATCATGACTTCGCAGGCCGGGAGGCGCTTGCCGTCGGGCCTCCTGACCAGGCGCTGGGACATGATGGCGCGCAGCGCGACCGACAGGTCGAGGAACAGCGCGGGCCGGTTTTCCAGCGGGAAGAAACTGATGATGCGGTTGAGCGCGTGGTAGCTGTTGTTGGCATGTAGTGTGGCGAGGCACAGGTGGCCGGTCTGGGCGTAGGCGATGGCGGCCTGCATGGTTTCCTTGTCGCGGATTTCGCCGATCAGGATGCAGTCCGGCGCCTGGCGCATGGCGTTCTTCAGCGCGGCGGCCCAGTCCACCGTATCCATGCCGATTTCACGCTGGTTGACGATGGACTTCTTGTGCTTGAAGAGGAATTCGATCGGGTCTTCGACGGTCAGGATGTGGCCGGAACGGTTGGAATTGCGGTGGTCGAGCATCGAGGCGATGGTCGTCGACTTGCCGGAACCGGTGGCGCCGACGATGAGAACCAGGCCGCGTTTCTCCATGATCAGGTCGCCGAGCACCGGCGGCAGGTCGAGTGCGTCGAGCTGCGGGATATTGCCCAGGATGTAGCGGACGACGATGCTGATCGACCCGCGCTGGCGGAAGATATTGACCCGGAAGTTGCCGATCCGCGGCACGCCGAAGGAGAGGTTCATTTCCATCGTCGCCTCGAAGGCCTTGGTCTGGTCCGGCGACATCAGCTCGAAGGCGATCTTTTCGATCATGTCCGGCAGCATCACCTGCTGGTTGACCGGCATGGTGTTGCCCTGGATCTTGATGTGGATCGGCGTGCCGGCGGAGATGAAGATATCCGAGGCCACCTTTTCCGCCATCAGGTTGAACAGTTTGTCGAGGATCATGCTAGACCTCCGGGTCCGTTATGTTTCGCTTAAGCGCGCAGCAGTTCGTTGATGCTGGTCTTCGAGCGGGTCTGCGCGTCGACCTTCTTGACGATGATCGCAGCATAGAGGCTGTAGGCGCCGTTGGCCTTGGGCAAGGTGCCGCTGATCACGACCGAGCCCGGCGGCACCCGTCCGTAGGTGACTTCACCGGTTTCGCGGTCGTAGATCGGCGTGCTTTGGCCGATATAAACGCCCATCGACAGGACCGAGTTCTCGCCAATGATGACGCCTTCGACGACTTCCGAACGGGCGCCGATAAAGCAGTTGTCTTCGATGATGGTCGGGTTGGCCTGCAGCGGTTCGAGCACGCCGCCGATGCCGACGCCGCCGGAGAGGTGCACGTTCTTGCCGATCTGCGCGCAGGAACCGACGGTGACCCAGGTATCGACCATGGTCGCTTCATCGACGTAGGCGCCGATGTTGACGAAGGAAGGCATCAATACGGCATTACTGGCGACGAAGGAACCCTTGCGGACGATGGTGCCGGGCACGACGCGGAAGCCGCCCTGGCGGAACTGTTCTTCGCTCCAGCCTTCGAATTTGGTATCGACCTTGTCGTAGAAGCGGATGTCGCCGGCTTCCTGGACGCGGTTGTCGCGAACGCGGAACGAGAGCAGGACAGCTTTCTTGATCCACTGATGGGTGAACCACTCGCCGGCGATCTTTTCGGCGACGCGCAGCTTGCCGGCGTCGAGGTCGCCGATCACGGACTCGATGGCGGCGATGGTGGTCGGCGCGGATTGCGGGGACAGCTCGCCACGGCGTTCCCAGAGTTCTTCGATGGTGGCTTGCAGGGGGTGGGTCATGAGAATCTTCTCCGATTACAGTTGTTTGGCAAATTGACGGATCCGGTCGGCCGCATCAAGGCATTCGGCCAGCGAGGCAACCAGCGCGATACGGACAAAACCGGCGCCCGGATTGACGCCATTGACCTCGCGGGCGAGGAAGCTGCCGGGCAGTACGACGACATTATAGTGTTCGAGCAGACCACGGGCGAAATCGGTATCGGCGATCGGCGTCCTGGCCCACAGGTAGAAGCTGGCGTCGGGCATGCCGGTGCCGAGCACTTCGCCGATCAGCGGCGTGCAGGCGGCGAATTTCTCGCGGTACTGGTTGCGGTTGTCGAGGACGTGGGCCTCGTCGTTCCAGGCGGCGACCGAAGCGGTCTGCACCGGGGGCGCCATGGCGCAGCCGTGGTAGGTGCGGTAAAGCAGGAATTTCTTGAGAATCTTCTCGTCGCCGGCGACGAAGCCGGAGCGCATGCCCGGCACGTTGGAGCGCTTCGACAGGCTGGAGAACATGATCAGCCGAACAAACGAGCGACCGAGCAACTGCGCCGCCTGGAGGGCGCCGAGCGGCGGATTGGCCTCGTCGAAGTAGATTTCCGAGTAGCACTCGTCGGCGGCGATGATGAAGCCGTACCTGTCAGACAGCGCGAACAGCGTTTTCCAGTCGGCGAGCGACAGGACCTTGCCGGTCGGGTTGCCCGGCGAGCAGACGTAGAACAACTGGACGCGTGACCATTCTTCTGCTGACAGGCTGGCATAGTCGAAGGCGAAATCGTTGTCCGGCAGGTTGTTCAGAAAGCGCGGCTCGGCGCCGGCCAGATAGGTCGCGCCTTCATAGATCTGGTAGAACGGATTGGGGCTGACGACCAACGGAACGCGGCCGTGGCTCGGGTCGATCACCGTCTGGGCGAAAGCGAAAAGTGCCTCGCGCGAGCCGTTGACCGGAAGAATCGCCGTTTCCGGGTTCAGTTCCAGTCCGTAGCGGCGCTGGCACCAGTTGGCGATGGCCTGGCGGAGCGCTGGAATACCTTGCGTCGTCGGGTAGTTGGCCAGGCCCTTGAGGCCGTTGGCCAGCGCTTCCATGATGAAGGGTGGCGTCGCGTGCTGCGGCTCGCCGATGGATAGCTTGATCTCCTTGTATTGCGGGTTCGGCGTGACGCCGGCGAACAGCGCGCGCAGCTTTTCGAAGGGATAGGGCTGAAGTTGGGCGAGGTGCGGATTCACGTCGGGCGCAGAAGGGGTGTCAAAGCAGGAATTATCCCTGAAAACGCATGCGCTGCCTTATGAACAAGCGTCTCCCTGCCGGAAAGTTTGGTCATTGAGGCAAAATAGGCGCACTCGACCATTGGACTGCAATATTCATGATCAACACCCACCACATCCACAGTTCCGGGCTGATTTTCGCCACACACCTGGATCACTTCGACCGTGACGTGATCGAGGCTTCGCACAACGTACCGATACTGGTCGATTTCTGGGCCGACTGGTGCCCCCCTTGCCGTGCGCTGACCCCGGTGCTCGAACGCGTCATCGCCCATTACGCCGGCAAGGTGCGCATGGCCACCGTCGAGGTTGATGAAGGACACAACATGAAACTTGCCGGTCGCTATGGCCTGCGCGGTTTTCCCACCGTGCTGCTGTTCGTCAACGGCGAAATCACCGGACGTTTTTCAAGCGCCAAGGCCGAGCACTGGGTGCGCGAATTCATTGCCGAGCATCTCGATATCGAGTAGATCGCTGCCGGCGCATGCCCTGACTCCAGATGAACAAATTCCGCTTCGCCGCCATTCTTCTCTTCGCCCCCGTGCTCGCGGCCTGCGCCATCGGCTATCAGGCGCGCGGCAGCCTGAGCGATGTGGCGGGCGAATTGCGCGGCAAGGGCTATCCGGCGACTAACGGCGGCGGACGTTTCGTGCTGAACGACCCGGCCGGGCGCTTGACCTGTGATGGCATCGCCAACCCGCCAACCGCTTCGCCCAACCCGGGAAGCTGCATCGGCGAGGCCGGGGAAGGTGTCGTGCGCTGTACCGATGGCCGGGAAATCCCGGTGCGCTGGGAGGCGATCAGTTGTCGATCGTTCCAAGGTAGCGGCGAGGATCAACGTGGAAATTGGCTGATTTTTCGCGTCGACCGCAACAGGTAGCTCAGTAGGTGATGCGTGCCGGGTTGTTGGCCCAGTGCCGCAGCGGCAGCAGGGCGTCCGGCATCGGATGGTGTTCCGCTAAGAAAGCGTAAGAAAGGGGCCAGGCTCGAATTAAAACTCCAGGGCCGGTATCCGGCGCAACTCGGGTAGGCGTGGGCGGTCGGCGTGGGAGACTGCGGATGGCCCTGCTCGGCTAGACTGGCAAGAGGATTTCGGGTTTTGAGCAAATGGAAATGATGATTTTCGGATGGAGAAGATTTAATGAAGCTGGCCTCTTTGATTCCGGAGTATTCAAGCCTGGCCCCTTTGGTGTGGTGCTGAACCATAATTTGAGCCTGGCCCCTTTATTAGTGCTTACGAATTTTGAGAGGAAATTGACATGGCTTTTGTGAATGAAATTCCCAGTGCTGAAGATATTGAGAAATATGATTTGCCTTATCGCTTGGATTTGCAGCGGCCGATTGA
>JBFZCS010000006.1:0-12312 GCA_041307825.1 Azonexaceae bacterium | reverse complement strand
CAGCCGCGTAAACGAACAAAAGCCCGGCGAACCGGGCTTTCTCGATACAGGCTACGCCGTGACTTATTCAGCCGGGCGGATGTTTGCAGCCTGCTTGCCCTTCGGGCCGGTGACGATGTCGAAGGTCACCTTCTGGTTCTCGGCCAGGGTCTTGAAACCGTTGCCTTGAATCGCGGAGAAGTGAGCGAAGAGATCTTCGCCGCCTTCAGACGGGGAGATAAAACCAAAACCTTTGGAGTCGTTGAACCACTTGACGGTACCAGTTGCCATTTATAGCTTCCTTGGAAAAAATTAACGGGCTTTCACCCAAACAATACGAGAACCAAGACCGAGGAGCTGACTAACCGTGGTACGGCGCAGGAACAAAACACTGCCTGGAAATCCCGAGCTTAGTAGTATGGGGTACTAATTCAATAATGCAAAGCATTTTTTGGCCATTTTCCGGTCTTTGCTGCGGTCGACCGCGGAAAAAAGCCAAATTCGGCGCGCAATTGCCTGCGGCTCAGCGAACGCGCCTGACCTGCGCGCCGAGCTTGGCGAGTTTTTCCTCGATCCGCTCGTAACCACGATCAAGGTGATAGATGCGATCGATCAGGGTTTCGCCTTGCGCTACCAAGCCGGCGATGACCAGCGAAGCGGAGGCGCGCAGGTCGGTCGCCATCACCGTCGCCCCTTCGAGCCGCTCGACGCCGCGGACGATGGCGTTGCTGCCTTCGATCTGGATATCGGCACCGAGACGCACCAGTTCGCTGACGTGCATGAAGCGGTTTTCGAAAATGGTCTCGCGGATCGTCGCCACGCCGTCGGCAATGCAGTTGATGGCCATGAACTGCGCCTGCATGTCGGTCGGGAAGGCGGGATACGGCGCCGTGCGCAGACTCACCGCCTTCAGGCGCGGCGGGGCGACGAGGCGGATGGCATCACGTTCGACGGTAATTTCGCAACCGGCATCCATCAGTTTGTCGACCACGGTATCGAGATAGGCCGCCGAGGTTTTCAGCAGGCGGACATCGCCGCCGGTGGCTGCCGCCGCGCACAGGTAGGTGCCGGTCTCGATGCGGTCCGGCATGATCGAATGGGTGGCGCCATGCAGTTTTTCGACGCCCTGGATACGGATCACGTCAGTGCCAGCGCCGGAAATGCGGGCGCCCATGCTGACCAGGCAGTTGGCCAGATCGACCACTTCCGGCTCGCGCGCGGCATTCTCGATGATCGTCTCGCCGTCGGCCAGGCAGGCGGCCATCATCAGGTTTTCGGTGCCGGTCACGGTGACCATGTCGGTGCAGATCCGGGCGCCTTTCAGCCGGGTTGCCTTGGCATGGACGTAGCCCTGCTCGACAGTGATCTCGGCGCCCATGGCCTGCAGGCCCTTGATGTGCTGATCGACCGGCCGCGCGCCGATGGCGCAGCCGCCCGGCAGCGACACGCGCGCCTCGCCACAGCGCGCGACCAGCGGCCCGAGCACGAGGATAGCGGCGCGCATGGTCTTGACCATTTCGTAGGAAGCCACCGGGTTGTTGAGCCCGCCGCCGTCGAGGATCATGCCATCGACGCCGTCCATGGTGACGCCGACACCCATGCCGCCGAGCAGGCGCAGCATCGTCGAAATGTCGTTGAGCTGCGGCACATTGGTGAAATGCAGCGCTTCGGCAGTGAGCAGTGAGGCGCAGAGGATCGGCAGGGCGGCGTTCTTGGCACCGGAGATGGCGACCTCCCCGGCAAGCGCGGCGCCGCCCCTGATCAGAAGCTTATCCACGTGCGGCGCTCCACTCTTCCGGCGTCAGCGTCTTGAAGGAAATGGCGTGCAACTCGCCGCTCGCAAGTTCCGTCTTCAGCGTCTGGTAAACACGCTGCTGGCGCTGCACGCGGTTCAGCCCGGCGAACTCGGCGCTGACGACCAGCGCCTCGAAGTGCTGGCCGTCGCCGTCGAGTTCGAGTTGCTCGCAGGTCATGCCTGCACGGATAAGTTGCTTGATATGTTCAGGATTCATCTTGGTCAGGCTCTCAGTTTCCAGCCCCGCTTCAGCAGGCTCAGCGTCAGGATGGACACTGCGGCGAAGCAGGCGACTACCACCGCCAGGCTGAATTCGGGCGCCACGTCGGAGACGCCGAAAAAGCCGTAACGGAAGCCGTCGATCATGTAAAAGACGGGATTGTAATGCGACACGCGCTGCCAGAATGCCGGCAAGCTGTGAATCGAGTAGAAAACGCCGGACAGCATGGTCAGCGGCATGATCAGAAAATTCTGGAAGCCGGCCAGCTGGTCGAACTTCTCGGCCCAGAGCCCGGCGATCATGCCCAGCGCGCCGAGAATTGCGCCGCCCAGCAAGGCGAATACCAGCAACCAGAGCGGCGCGACGATGCGGATCTCGGCAAACCAGACGGTGGCGGCGAGAACCCCGATACCGACCATCAGACCCCGCACCAGCGAGGCCAGCACGTATGCGGCGAAGAAGGCGCCATAGGGAATCGGCGGCAGCAGCACGAAAACGATCGAGCCGGTCACCTTGGCCTGAATCAGGCTCGACGACGAATTGGCGAAGGCATTCTGCAGCATCTGCATCATCACCAGCCCGGGAATCAGGAAGCTGGTATAGCTGACGCCGTGCACCTCGACGTGGCCGTCGAGCACATGGCCGAAAATCAGCAGATAGAGCAGTGCCGTCAGTACCGGCGAAGCGACAGTCTGGAAGGCCACCTTCCAGAAACGCAGCATTTCCTTGTAGAAAAGTGTCCAGAACCCGATCACTGCTTCATCGTCCGCACGAAGACATCTTCCAGCGTGCCGCCGGGATGGGCCGCCATCAGGTTGGCCGTGGTATCGAGGGCAACGACCCGGCCCTGCTTCATCAGCGCGATGCGCCCGCACAGCGCCTCGGCTTCTTCCAGGTAGTGCGTGGTCAGGATGATGGTGTGACCCTCGCTATTCAGGCGCCGCACGAACTGCCACAGGCCCTGGCGCAGTTCGACGTCGACGCCGGCGGTCGGCTCATCGAGAACGATCACCGGCGGCTTGTGCACCAGCGCCTGGGCGACCAGCACGCGGCGCTTCATGCCGCCCGACAGGCGCCGCATATTGACATTGGCCTTGCTCGTCAAATCGAGGTTCGCGAGGATTTCGTCGATCCAGGCATCGTTGTGGCGCAGGCCGAAATAGCCGGACTGGATGCGCAGCGTCTCGCGTACCGAGAAGAATGGGTCGAAGACCAGTTCCTGCGGCACCACGCCGATCAGGCTGCGCGCCTTCCGGTAATCGCGGACGACATCGTAGCCAAGCACCGACAGGCTACCGGAATCGGCACGCACCAGGCCGGCCAGCGTCGAGATCAGCGTCGTCTTGCCGGCGCCGTTCGGGCCGAGCAGACCGAAGAACTCGCCCTCGCCAATTTCGAGCGAAACACTGTCCAGCGCGCGCAGTGCGCCGAAATTCTTGACGACGTCAACGATGGAAACCGCGGCGACCATGGATACCGCCTCAGGCGAGGGGCAGAAGTTCGGTGACGCCGTAGAGTTCGGCCAGTGAACGCACGCCCGGTGGAATATGGGCAAACCTGACGGTAGACCGCGAGTGGTCGGCAACCCGCAGCCAGCCGAGCATGACGGCGATCGCCGAGGAATCGGCAGTCGCAACCTCTTTCAGATCGAAGATCTGCTCGCCCGGCTGCAGCGCGGAGCGACCGGCTTCGAGCAGGTCGCGTGCGTTGGCCATCACCATCGGCACCGTGATCAGGAGGCGTTGCGCCTCGCGTACGATCATTTGCCGTCGGCCTTGGCCAGATTGCCCTCAAGCGCCTTGTTCTTGGCCGCGATCGCCTTGATCAGGCCATCGATGCCGCCATTGCGAATTTCCTGTCCGAACTGGTCGCGGTAGTTGGTCACCAGGCTGATGCCGGCCACGTTAACGTCGTACACCTTCCAGCCGGCATCAAGTTTCTCCAGGCTGTAGTCGAGTTGCACCGGCTTGTTGCCCGGCTGGTGGACCTCAGTACGCACCAGCACGTCGGTATCGCCAGCATTCATCCTGAACGGCTTGTAGATGACTTTCTGATCCTTGTAGCTGGTCAGCGCATTGGAATAGGTGCGCACCAGCAGGGTCTTGAACTCGCTGGCCAGTTGCTGCTGCTGTTGCGGCGAAGCCTTGCGCCAATCCTTGCCGACCGCCAGCGCCGCCATGTGCTGGAAATTGAAATGCGGGATCACCTTGGCGTCGACCAGGTCGATCGCCTTTTTGGCATCGCCGTTCTGGATGCTCCTGTCCTTGCGGACGATCTCCAGCACTTCCTCGGTAACCTGCTTGATCAGCGCATCCGGCGCCTCCTGGGCCAGTGCAAGGGTGGAAAATAGCGTCGCAAAAACAAGGGCAATCAGTTTTTTCATCATGTTTTCAGTCCAGCGAATCATCGATCCGCGGCGGGCGGCCGTCAAAAATCTGGTTGCGCCGGCGCTGCAGGTAGGCGTCGCGCACATAGGCGTACTTGTCGAGCGCCGCTTCCTCGACCACCTTGTCGGTCGGCAGCAGGGCGGCGCGAACGTCGACGAAGCGCAACGCCACGAGGCTGTTGCGGACGGCGACCGACTTGTTGATCGTCCCCCAGGTCGGATCGGTGTTGATATCCACGATCCAACCGCCCGTGTCGCGCACGGTGCGCGGCCCGAGCAGCGGCCAGTACAGGAAGCTGCTGTCGTCCCATCCCCAGACGGCCAGCGTCTGCCCGAAGTCTTCGTCGTGCTTCTCAAGACCAAGCTCGCTGGCGACGTCGAAAAGGCCGAAGATGCCGATGGTGGAATTGATCAGCAGTCGTCCGATATCGGTCCCGGCATCCGCCAATTTACCCTGCAAGGCATTGTTCAGAGCATTGCGAAAATCGGCGATGTTACCGAAGAAATCGCCGACGCCCGCCCGTACCGGCAAGGGCGTGACGAAATCGTACACCTGCGCAACGGGCTTGATGGCAACCGTGTCGAGGCCTTCGTTGACCGCGAACATGGCGCGATTGAAGCCTTCGAGCGGATCGTGCCCCACATCGTCGGCCAGCGCCGGACCGCCTGAGGCGATGATGCCCGCCGCCAGAACGACGGCCACCCGAGATTTCCAAGTAACGCTCCTGTTCATCATTTCTTTTCCTGTCCTTCCTCGGCCTTGTTGAAGAGGAACTGGCTGATCAGTTTTTCCAGCACCACGGCCGACTGCGTCTTGGTTACCGTGTCACCCGCCTTGAGCATTCTCTCGTCGCCGCCGACATCGAAGCCGATGAACTGTTCACCGAGCAGGCCCGACGTATAGATCGAGGCGAAGGTATCCTTCGGAAAACGGAAGCGCCCGTCGATATTCATGCTCACCACCGCCTCATAGGTCGCCGGATCGAACCTGATATCGGCGATCCGCCCGACGACAACCCCGGCGCTCTTCACCGGCCCCCGAACCTTCAGCCCGCCGATGTTATCAAAGCGGGCCTGCAGCACATACGTCTCAGACATGTGCGCCGAGGAAAGGTTGCCCACCTTGAGCGCCAAAAAAAGGAAGGCGGCGATGCCAATCGCCACGAAAAAGCCAACCCACAGGTCGAGTACGGTACGGTTCATGAAGTTCCCCGGAACATGAACGAAGTCAGAACGAAATCCAGTGCCAGAATGGCCAGCGCGGAGGTCACCACGGTGCGCGTGATTGCGCGCGACACCCCTTCGGCGGTCGGCACGGAATCGTAGCCTTCGAAAACGGCAATCGCGGACACCGCGATGCCGAAAACAAAACTCTTGATGACGCCATTCCAGACGTCGTAGCGGAAATCGACGCCGGACTGCATCTGTGACCAGAAGGCGCCGTCGTCGACGCCGATCAAGACAACGCCGATCAGCCAGCCGCCAAGGACGCCCATCGCCGAAAACAGCGCGGCCAGCAGCGGCATCGAGATGACGCCGCCCCAGAAACGCGGGGCGACCACGCGGGCGATCGGATTGACCGCCATGATGTCCATCGCCTTCAACTGTTCGGTCGCCTTCATCAGGCCAATCTCGGCGGTCATCGAGGATCCGGCGCGCGAGGCGAACAACAGCGCGGCCACCACCGGCCCCAGTTCGCGGGTCAGCGACAAGGCCACCAGTACGCCGAGCGCCTCGGTCGAACCGTAGCGCTGCAGGGTTTCATAGCCCTGCAGGCCGAGCACCAGTCCAACGAAGAGCCCGGAGACCATGATGATCAACAGCGACAACACGCCGCTGAAATAGATTTCGCGCAGGGTCAGCGGCAGGCGGCGGAACGATGGGCCCGAATACTTCAGCACCGCGACGAAGAAGCGGGCTGCAAACCCGAGGCGCCAGATGCGGTCGACGACCGCGTGACCCAGTTTTCTGATGGGCGACGACGATTCAGCCACGCGCGCGCCTGCCGAGAAATTCGCGCACGACGGTCGGCGCGGGATAATCGAAATGCACCGGCCCCTCGACTTCGGCATAAACGAACTGGTGAACGAAGGGGTCGGTCGAGGCACGAATTTCGTCCGGCGTTCCTTCGGCGACGATCTTCCCTGCGACACGAAATAGATGTGGTCGACGATCATCAGCGACTCATGGACATCGTGCGTAACCATGATCGAGGTCGCGCCGAGCGCGTCGTTCAGCTTGCGGATCAACTGCCCGATGACGCCCAGCGCAATCGGATCGAGTCCGGCAAAAGGCTCGTCGTACATGACCAACATCGGATCGAGGGCCACCGCGCGCGCCAGCGCCACCCGCCGCGCCATGCCGCCCGAGAGTTCGCCCGGCATCAGCGCATGCGCGCCGCGCAAGCCCACAGCTTCGAGCTTCATCAGGACCAGGTCGCGAATCATCGTTTCCGAGAGGTCGGTATGTTCGCGCAGCGGAAACGCGACATTCTCGAACACAGTCATGTCGGTAAACAGGGCGCCGAACTGGAACAACATGCCCATCTTGCGCCGCAGGTCATAGAGTTCGGCGTGCGACATCTCGGACACGCGATTGTTCTCCAGGCGCACGGTGCCGCCGGTCGGCCGCAACTGGCCGCCGATGCAGCGCAGCAGCGTCGTCTTGCCGCAGCCGGAACCGCCCATGATGGCAACCACCTTGCCGCGCGGGATCTTCATGTCGATCCCTTGCAGCACAGGCCGTCCGTCATAGCTGAAATGCAGGTTCTGGATATCGACCAGAATATCGTTGGACAAAACGCTTCCCTCGAAAAAGACCGGTGATTTTAACAGAAGAGCCGAGTATCGCCTTGGCATCGCATCGTTATAATTGCGCGAGACATTTTCCGTAAAGCGCGCCGCCCCCTTGTCGAACAAGCCCCTGCTCCTAATCGTCGATGACGACCCGCTGATCAGCGATTCATTGAGCCATGCGTTCGCGGCGGAGTTCGACATCGTCACCAGCCATGCCCGCCCGCACTGCCTGGCATTGCTCAGGCAACTGCGCCAGACACCGCAGGTGGCGCTGGTCGACCTCGGTCTGCCGCCGCAGCCGCACCGTCCGGATGAAGGTTTCGCGCTGATCGGCGAACTTCTGGCCCACGCGCCGGAGATGAAAATCATCGTTCTCTCCGGCCAGAACGGCGATGACAACGCCCGCCACGCGCGCACGCTGGGCGCCGTCGAATTCGTCGGCAAGCCCTGCGACCCCGGCCACCTGCTGACCCTGCTGCGGCAGGCGCTGGCCTTCTCGGACAGCGCAACGCCGGCGGCCGGCGAAGCAGGACTGATCGGCGACAGCCTGCCAATGCAGCGCCTGCGCCTGCAACTCGCCCAGTACGCCAACCTCGGCTTCCCGGTGCTGATCGAGGGCGAATCCGGCAGCGGCAAGGACGTCGTCGCCAGCCGCTGCCTGCACCAGATGACCGAACGGCAGCAGCAGCCGTTTCTGGCGCTCAACTGCGCGGCGATCTCGCCCAGCCTGCTCGAACCGACCCTCTTCGGCCATGCCCGCGGCGCATTCACCGGCGCCACGACCGCCAGGGCCGGCTATTTCGAGGAGGCCGGCGAAGGCACCCTGTTCCTCGACGAAATCGGCGAACTCCCTGCCGACCTCCAGCCCAAGCTGCTGCGCGTCCTCGAGAACGGCGAGTACCAGCGGGTCGGCGAGACCCAGACCCGGACTTCCCGGGCGCGCATCGTCGCCGCCACCAATCGCGACCTGCGCCAGGAAATCAAGGCCGGGCGCTTTCGCGCCGATCTCTACCACCGGCTCTCGGTATTTTCGATCAGCGTGCCCCCGCTGCGCGACATGGGCCGCGACCGCCTGTTGCTGCTCGACCATTTCCGCAGGCTGTATGCCGCGCAGGCGCATTGCCAGCCGTTCGCGCTCGACCCGACGGGCGAGGCGCTGTGGCTGGGCTACAGTTTCCCCGGCAACGTGCGCGAGTTGCGCAATATTGTCATCCGTCTGACCGCCCGCCATCCCGGCCAGACCATCAGCGCGGAGCAGTTGCTGGCCGAATTCGACACTTCCGACGAGGTCGACCGCGATAGTCGCGGCGCCGTCGTCGAGAACAACCACGAGCAGCGCCTGCAGGCCGCCCTGAAGCACCTGCAGGCGGCCGCCGGTATCGATCTTGACGCGACGCTCGCCGCCTGGGAGCGCAGCTACATCGAAGCCGCCCTCGAGCTCTGCGCCGGCAATGTCAGCCGCGCCGCCCGCCGCCTCGGCATCAATCGCACCACCCTATATAACCGCATGGAAAGCTGGCACCGTTCATGAGCCTTTATCTCGAGCACTTCGGCCTGCGCGAACCGCCCTTCCGCATCACCCCGCACACCGATTTCTTCTTCACCGGTGCCAACCGCGGCCCGACGCTCGACGCCCTGATCTACGCCATCACTCAGGACGAAGGGATCGTCAAGGTCACCGGCGAAGTCGGCAGCGGCAAGACCATGCTCTGCCGGATGTTGCTCGAACGCCTGCCGGCCGATGTCGAATCGCTCTACCTGGCCAACCCGTCGCTGTCGCGCACGGAAATCCTCGGCGCCATCGCCGACGAATTGGGCATTCCGGCCGACGGCAAGACCACCCATTCGATGATCCGCACGCTGCAGGATGCACTGGTCGAGCGCTACGCCGCCGGCAAGCGGGTGGTCATCATGATCGACGAGGCGCACGCCATGCCGGCCGAGTCGCTGGAGGAAATCCGGCTGCTCTCCAACCTCGAATCGAAGGCCACCAAGCTGCTGCAGATCGCCCTCTTCGCCCAGCCCGAACTCGACGAACGTCTGGCCGCCAACGACATGCGCCAGTTGCGCGAACGCATCACCCAGCATTTCAACCTTTCACCGCTCAAGGCCGGCGAAGTCGGCAGCTACATCGAGTTTCGCCTGCGCGCCGCCGGCTACCGCGGCCCAAATCCGTTCTCGGCCCGCGCCATCGAGACGATCGCCAGGCTCTCCGAAGGCTTGTCCCGGCGCATCAACATCCTGGCCGACAAGGCGCTGCTCGCCGCCTATTCCGGTGGAGCGCACCAGGTCGATGCCGCCGAGGTAAAAATTGCCGCGCAGGACGCCCGTTTCGCCCCGATCCTGCAGAAGACCACCGGGATCTTCACGCCGCTTCTCAAGTGGGCGCTGGCCGGCGGACTGGTTGTCGCCCTCGCCATTCTTGCTTACGCCTTGTGGCCCCGCCAGTCCGCCAGTCCGGCTCCGGCTGGGGAAAAACCTCCGGCCGAATCAGCCCGGCCGGCGGCGCCTGGCGCGTCCGCCGCGCCCGTTGCAAAGGCCGCGGCGCAGCCGGTCGCCGATACGGATGCCCTGATTGCGCAGCACAGCGCTCTCTACGATGCCTGGCTGGCCACCGCTGCCGGTGACCACTATTTCATCCAGTTGGCTGCCCGAAGCGCCGATCACGCCGCCGATGTCGAGAATTTTCTGGCCCGCGCCGGCCAGTGGCTGGAACCGACGGAACTGCGCGTCTATCGGACGGGTTCGCCGGAAAGCGGCAAGATCAGCGTCATCTATGGCGATTATCCGACCCGGGCAGCCGCCTGGGCGGCTACCCGGAGCCTTCCCGAACAGATCCGCCAGATGCGCCCCTACCCGCGCCGGGTGAGCACGCTACAATGACGACGATGCCCCGGTCATCCCACCGGCGTCAGAAGCGGCGCCTTGTGCTAGCATGCCGGCAAGCTGCAGTTGCCCGCAGTTGCCGCCTAACCCGCTCGAAAAAGGGCCTTTTCGGATGAAATACGGTTTTCTCAGTGCAACCCTGTTGTCGCTGGCACTTGCCGCGTGCCAGGCGCCGACGCCGCAGCAACCATTGGCCGGCCACCTCAGCTCCGAGACTTCGCTACCCCAGGCGCGCGGCGACATTCCCGCCCCGGTCCAGCAGACGCTGGCGGTGCCCAAACCGCGCAGCACGCCCAAGACCGAGACCTACAGCGTCGTCGTCAACAACGTTCAGGCCAAGGATCTGCTCTTCGCACTGGCGCGTGACGCCAAGGTCAATGTCGATATCCACCCGGGGATTACCGGCGTCGTTTCGCTCAATGCGATCAACCAGACGCTGCCGCAACTGCTGACGCGCATTTCCAAGCAGGTCGACATGCGCTTCGAACTCGACGGCCCGAACCTCTCGGTAATGCCGGATTCGCCTTTCCTCAAGCACTACAAGGTCGATTACGTGAATATGGCGCGCACGGTGACCGGCACGGTGTCGACCAATACCCAGATCAATACCAATCAGCCGGGGGGCGCCAGTGGCGCTGGCGCCTCGCCGGTTGCCGGTGGTTCCAGCAACGTTTCGAACACCTCAATCCAGAACAATTCGCGAAACATGTTCTGGGAGCAGCTCGAAAAGAACATCAAGGACATCCTGCACGAAACTGACAAGGTCTTCCCCGAGGGGTCGAGCGAAACCTTCATCGAGCAGGCCAACTCGCAGACCTCCACCGGCGCTGCCGCCCTGCCGCAGAGCGGCGGACAGCGCGCCGCACAGACCATAGCCAACGCCCTGCAGACCAACCCGACGCCCGGCTCCTCGAGCCAGGCCACCGGCAACTCGCTCGTCCGGCGCAGCACCTTCCGCGAGGCCGCCTCGGTCATCATGAACCCGGAGAGCGGCGTCGTCACGGTACGCGCGACGTCGCGCCAGCATGAAAAGGTCCAGGAATTCATCGACCGCGTGATCACGTCATCGCGCCGCCAGGTTCTGATCGAAGCCACCATCGTCGAGGTCCAGCTAGGCGAGGGTTACCAGCAGGGCATCCAGTGGGAACGCCTGAGAAAGGACGGCTCGACCAAGTTCTCGATCTCGCCGGCCTCGGTCAATACCAACGTCGGCAACGCCGTTACGCCTTTCACCATCAGTTTCAGCCAGTTGGGCAGCGCTTTCGACCTCGCCGGCATTGTCGACCTGCTGCAAGCCTACGGAACGGCCAAGGTGTTGTCCAGCCCGCGCCTGTCGGTACTGAACAACCAGACCGCCCTCCTGAAGGTGGTCGAGAACTTCGTTTATTTCAATGTCAAGGCGGACACCACATCCACGGTAAACGTCGGCACCACCGTTGCCGTGACGACCACGCCACAGTCGGTATCGGTCGGCCTGGTCATGACGGTTACGCCGCAGATCAGTAGCGACGACGGTGTAATTCTCAACGTGCGGCCGACGATATCGAGCATTTCCGAACTCAAGGAAGACCCGAACCCGAGCATTCCGGCCGGCGTAAAGAACTTCGTGCCACAGATTCGCACGCGCGAAATCGAATCCGTCATGCGCGTCAACAACGGCGAGGTTGCCGTCCTCGGCGGCCTCATGGAAGACGGCGTCAACTGGAAGACCGGCCGCGTGCCCATCCTCGGCCAGATTCCCCTGATCGGCGAGCTGTTCAATACGCGAAACAACGCAGCCAACAAATCGGAGCTGGTGATCTTCCTGCGCCCGATTATCATCAAGGATCCGAGTCTGAACGGCGATTTTTCCGCATACCGCGCGCAACTTCCCGGCGGGGGCTTTTTCGAGCAGACACGCGAAGCACAACCCTTGAACAATTTCCCAGAGCGTTAAGAGGCCACGATGAGCCTTTTGATGGACGCCCTGAAACGGGCCGAAACAAGCAAACAGGAAGCCCGGCGCGCGGCGGCGGGGGCGACCGGGCACGAGGCGATAGCGGCGAGTGCCGATAATTTGAGCCTCGAACCACTGGCCGGATCAGCGCCGGATGGCAAGTCGCTGCCCGATCTGGCGGCCCATATCGATGCGCTCGACGCCGAACTGGCCATCACGCCGGCCCCGACGCCCAGGCGCGCCGCGCCGCCAGCCGCGCAACCGGTTGTCTCGATCGAACTGGAAGCGCCGCCCGATAGCGCAGAGGAAAAGCAG
>JBFZCS010000005.1:0-3060 GCA_041307825.1 Azonexaceae bacterium | reverse complement strand
GCTGGGCTCACTGACCAGGCTTCAGCGTTATTACCTGCTTTATACCGGAGGGTTTCTGCTGTTTGTCGCATCCCTTGCCGTGATCGAGGAGCACGGCATGCCGCCGCGCTGGATCGGCTACTCCTTCCTGGTCTTTACGATCCTGATGTATGCGGCGATCGGGATTCTCAGCCGGACCTCCGATGTCTCCGAGTTTTACGTAGCCGGGCGGCGGGTTCCGGCGTTTTTCAATGGCATGGCGACCGGCGCCGACTGGATGAGCGCCGCGTCGTTCATCGGCCTGGCGGGAACGCTATATCTTTCGGGCTATCAGGGACTGGCCTTCGTGGTCGGGTGGACCGGCGGTTTCGTTCTGGTGGCGCTTCTTCTGGCGCCCTACCTGCGGCGTTACGGCGAATACACGATTCCCGATTTCCTGACCGCCCGCTACGGCGGCACCGCGATTCGCCTCATTGCCGTGGGCGCGGCGATTCTCGCCTCGTTCGTTTACGTCGTGGCGCAGATTTACGGGGTTGGCCTGATTACCAGCCGTTTCGTCAGCCTGCAATTCGAAATCGGCGTCTTCGTCGGCCTCGCCGGCATCCTCGTCTGTTCCTTCCTTGGCGGCATGCGCGCGGTGACGTGGACGCAGGTTGCGCAATACGTGATCCTGATCGTCGCCTATGTGACGCCGGTCGCCATCCTGTCGTGGTCGGTGACCGGCAACCCGGTACCGCAAGTGGTTTATGGCCAGGTGCTGCAACAGATTGGGCAACTCGAGGACAAACTGTTCGACAGCCCGGCCGAAGTCGAGGCCCGTGGCCTCTACCGCCAGCGGGCCGACGAATATGCCCGGAAGATCACGCAGTTGCCGAACTCGCTGTCACTCGAAAGAGCGCGACTGACGGCCGGCATCAACGAGCTCAAGGCCGGGGATGCGCAGATGAAGGATATCGTCGCACTGGAAAGGCAGCGCCGCGACCTGCCGCACGATCCGGAGCAGGCCCGACTGCGCTGGGAAACCGCGATGGTCGCTGCCGCGGAACGGGCGGTGCCGCCGGTGCGTCATGCGGAAGCCTTTCCGGGTGACGCCGACGCCAGCTGGTCGTTGCGCGTCAACTTTCTGGCGCTGGTCTTTTGCCTGACCATCGGCACCGCGGCGCTGCCGCATGTGCTGATGCGCTACTACACGACGCCCAGCGTTCGCGAAGCGCGGGAATCCGTGTTCTGGTCGCTGTTGTTCATCCTGCTGCTCTACATCACGGCGCCGGCCTATGCCGTATTCGTCAAATACGAGGTGTTCACGCATCTGGTCGACATCCCCATCGCCAAGCTGCCGGGCTGGGTCGCGGCGTGGAGCAAGGTCGGGCTGGTCAGCATCGAGGACATCAATCGCGACGGCATCCTGCAACTCGCCGAGCTTTCGCTCAATCCAGACGTGGTCGTGCTGGCCACCCCGGAAATCGCCGGCATGCCGTACGTCGTCTCCGGCCTCGTTGCCGCCGGGGGTCTGGCGGCCGCGCTTTCAACCGCCGACGGCCTGCTGCTGACGATCACCAGCGCGCTGTCGCACGACCTCTATTACCGCGTATTCCGTCCGCAGTCGTCGACGCAGTTCCGCCTCGTGATCTCCAAGTCGCTACTGCTGGTGGTCGCCGTCCTCGCTGCCATGGTCGCGGCACAGAAGCCGGGCACGATCCTCTCGATGGTCGCCTGGGCGTTCTCGATCGCCGGATCCGCCTTCTTTCCGGCGCTGGTGCTTGGCATATTCTGGCGTCGGGCGACACGCGCCGGGGCGCTGGCCGGCATGATCGTCGGCCTGTCGGTAGCGATCTATTACATCTTCCGCATGGAATTCGACAGCATGACCTGGATCGGCGTCAGTGGTCTGCGCATGGCGCCCTGGTTCCATATCAACTCGACCTCGGCCGGCGTTTTCGGCGTCGCGGCAGGCTTTGTCACCATCGTCGTCGTCAGCCTGTTCACCGGTTCGCCGGAAAAGAATGACGAGGCCTTCGTCGACGCGCTGCGTCGCACCGGGTCGAGCGGAGCCCTCGTCCCGGGTGATCTTTACTGGCTGAAGACACGGCGCCTGACCTTCGCGCTGCTCCTGGTCTGGGTTGTCATTACCTTCGGCCTCGGCTGGTTTGCCGACGATTTGAACCCCATCAGCTTCTTCGGCTTCCCGCTCGGCTTCTACATGGCCGCGCAAGGCTCGCTGATCATCTATCTGGCCCTGATCTGGTTCTACAACCGGCGGATGCGGAAACTGGATAGCGATCTCGGGATCGATGACGAGTAGGGACGTTGCCCGCTACCGGGCATGACTGCGCCGTTCGGGTTGCTGACGAATCGGTCTGGCTGCGACACGCTTTGAGGAACGAGCCCCCCTCTGCTACAATGCGCGCCTCTTGGAGCGGTGGATGAGTGGTTTAAGTCGCACGCCTGGAAAGCGTGTGTAGGGTAATCCCCTACCGCGGGTTCGAATCCCGCCTGCTCCGCCAGGACATAAAAGCCTTTAAGTTTAACGACTTGAAGGCTTTTTTCATTTGGGTTGGTAGAAAACTTGGTAGCAAAACATGCCCGGTTTGCCCATCTGTCTGCGAGGTGGCACCTGCTATCCGGATTGCCGAAACCCAAATAATGTAGTAATGTTTCTACATTAATGATGGAGGTGGCGCCATGACGATCACAACCCTGTCCAGCCGTGAGTTCAACCAAGATGCCAGCCGTGCCAAAAAGGCCGCGAAGGATGGCCCGGTGTTCATCACTGACCGGGGACGTTTGGCCCATGTGCTGCTGACGGTCGAGGAATATCAGCGCCTCTCGGGGGCATCGTCCAGCATCATTGACATGTTGGCAATGCCGGATGTGGCGGACATCGACTTTGTGGCACCCCGTGTCCAAGGCATCACGAAGCCGGCGGACTTGTCTTGATGTTCCTGCTCGATACGAATGTCGTTTCCGAGTTACGCAAGGCCAAGGCAGGCAAAGCCGACGCCAACGTGACCGCATGGGCCAGTGGCGTTCCCTACGGCAGCTTGTTCATATCCGCTATCACCGTGCTGGAACTGGAAATGG
>JBFZCS010000004.1:0-2558 GCA_041307825.1 Azonexaceae bacterium | reverse complement strand
ATGTCGCCGGTCGGGTAATAGCGGCGGTATTCCTTTTCCTGATGCACGCCCGGCAGCTTCAGCCCGGCAATACGCTCCGCAGTCTCCGGCGGCACCTGCCGCTTGACGAAAACGAAGGTCTTGTCAGGCGCGATCTTGCCATCCAGTTCGCGCGTCCCCATGTCGAGCAGCGCGGCCAACTGCTTCTTCTGCTCGCCGGACATGGTGCGCGCATCGCCCGGAATCGCCCAAATCGTCTTCATCGGCGTCGACACGGCCAGCATGTCGCCATTGCGGTCGGTGATCTTGCCGCGGGAAGCCGAGATTTCCAGATCCCGCAGGTAGCGCGACTCGCCCTTCCCCTGCAGGAAATCGTTGTTGACGACCTGCAGGTAAAAACTGCGCCCGACCAGCGCCGCGAAGGCAAGCATCAGCAGCAGCCCGACGGTGCGCGAGCGCCAGCCCTGCAAGGCAAGCTGCAATACCGGGCTCTCGGCGAAGCGGTGACCGCGCTGCGGGCGGCGCCGAACGACCATCAGCGCCCCCCTTTCTTCAGCGCCGGCTTCGCTGGCGGGTTGTCAACGACCCGGCCAACGGCATCCGGGGTCACCATGTGCAACCGGTCACGGGCGATCTTCTCGATCCGCGGGTGGGTCGCCCAGGTGGATAGTTCAAGCTGCAACTGCCCGTATTCGATATCCAGTTGCCGTACCCGCTCCTGCTCGCCCTCGAGCGCCTGGAAAAGTTTGCGTGCCCGGTGCTGGGAGGTCACTGCACCCAGCGCGCAAACAACGACGATCAGCAGAAGGAGCATGTTGAAGCGAACCATCAGATTTTTTCAGCCACCCGCATCACCGCGCTGCGCGCCCGCGGATTGGCGGCAACTTCGGCGGCGGAGGCCTTCACCGCCTTGCCGACCAGACGCAGCTTCGGCTTCGGCAACTGGTCGGCACGCAACGGCAGGCCCTTCGGCAGATCGTCGGCGATCGACTGGTCGCGCATGAAGTTCTTGACGATGCGGTCCTCCAGCGAATGGAAGGAAATCACCACCAGGCGCCCGCCCGGTTTCAGCAATTCGAGCGCCTGCGGCAGCGCTATCGCCAGTTGGCCGAGCTCCTGATTGGTATGAATCCGTAAAGCTTGAAAGCTGCGCGTCGCCGCGTCCTGCCCTGGTTCACGGGTGCGCACGGTCGCGCGTACAAGCGCCGCAAACTGGCCTGTTGTGACAATTGGCTGTTCGAGTCGAGCAGCCACAACCTTCTTTGCAATCTGGAAAGCAAACCGTTCTTCGCCATAATCCCTGATGACCTCCGTAATTTCCCTGATTTCAGCCCGCGCCAGCCACTCGGCCGCCGTCTCCCCCTGCGTCGTGTCCATGCGCATGTCGAGCGGTGCGTCATGGCGAAAACTGAAGCCGCGTTCGCCGTCGTCGATCTGCGGCGACGACACGCCGATATCGAACAGGATCCCGTCGACGTCATTCACGCCCGCCGCGCGCGCCGCCTCGGCGATCTCGCTGAAGGCGCGATGAACCAAGCGAAAGCGCGGATCGTTGATGGCGCGCCCGGCGCTAATCGCCTCCGGGTCGCGGTCGACCGCGATCAGACGGCCATTTTCATTGAGCGCGGCAAGAATGCGGTGGCTGTGGCCACCGCGTCCGAAGGTGGCATCCAGATAAACCCCGTCGGCTTTGATCGCCAGGGCTCCGACCGCCTCTTCGAGCAGCACCGTCACATGGGCGGCACTGCGTGTCACAGCACCAGATCCCCGAGGCCGGGCGGCAAATCGCCAAGTAACGCTTCCGCCGCCAGATCGTTCTGCTGTTTCCAGCCCGCTTCGCTCCAGATTTCGAAATGCGAGCCCATGCCGACCAGAAAGACAGTTTTCTGGAACTGCGCGTATTCACGTAGCTCCGGGGCGACCAGGAGTCGCCCGGCGGAGTCGAGTCCTTCGGTACGGGCGTTACCGACCAGCACCCGCTTGATCGAAGCGCCGCGCGGATCGAGGCTGGACGCCTTGAGAACCTGATCGCGGATCGGCTGCCAGGCCGGCGACGGGTAGAGCAGCAGACAGCGGTGCGGATGCGCGGTCAGGACCAGCGAACCCTCGGCGGCTGCAAGCAGGGTCTCGCGATGCCTTGCCGGTATGGCAAGTCGCCCCTTTGCATCCAGATTGAGCGCCGCAGCTCCCTCGAACATTACTGCCACACCCCCTGTTTACCCACTTTTCGACACGTTTCTCCACTTTAAGACATGAATCTGGTGCCGTCAATAGAAAAATCGGGATTTTTTTCATACACAACAAGGACTTAGAAGCACTTTTTAGTACGATTTTATGGAAAAAATATCGTTAAAAATCAATGGTCAAAAAACGTCTCTTAAAGTGACTTGTAAGAAGCAGGACAATACAGCACTCTCACAGCCGGGCATGCCGGCGTGGTGAAACGTGATGGTGATTTTTTTGGCGGCGACCAAAGGTCGGCCATGCCAGGTCGGCGACCTGGATCAGCGGCCCGCTATACGCGGCGCGGGCATCCCATGCAACAGCACGGGAGACGCGGCCCTCCCGCCGGGAAGGCC
>JBFZCS010000003.1:0-3625 GCA_041307825.1 Azonexaceae bacterium | reverse complement strand
ACTTTGCGCAAGGCATGCCGCAGCGGGGATTTCGGGAGTTTCTGGAAAACCTTCGCCGGGAGACGCTGGGCTTTCCCGGTCAGGTGGCTGTCGTTCACGGCGACACCCACATCAGCCGGATCGATAGCCCCTTGCTCGACAGCAACCGGAAACCCGTCGCCAACTTCACGCGGGTCGAAACCTTCGGTTATCCGCTGATGGGCTGGACGCGCGGGGTCATCGACACCGACTCACCCGCGCTTTTCCGCTTCGAAACCTATCCCTGGCCGCCGCCGGCTCAGTGATGGTGTTCCTCGTCATCGTCCCCGCTGTGGACGTGACCATGTTCGAGCTCCTCGGCGCTGGCGGCGCGAATCGCCGTCACGGTGCAGGTGAAAACCAGCGCCATGCCCGCCAGCGGGTGGTTGCCATCGAGCACGACCTTGTCGTCGGCGATATCGGTCACCCGGTAGATCACTAGATCGTCATCGTCGCCTTCTTCCGGGCCGCCTTCGAACTGCATGCCGACCTGGAGTTCCTTGGGGAAATCCTTGCGCGGCTCGATCTGCACCATCTCGGCATCGTAGTCGCCGAAAGCCTCGTCCGGCTGCAGCTTGACATTGACCGATTCACCGACCTTCTTGCCCTGCAGTGCCTCCTCGATTTTGGGGAAGATGTCGTCGTAGCCGCCATGCAGGTAGACAAGCGGCTCGCGCCCTTCATCCACGATCTCGCCTTCGGGATCGGTGACGTGGTAATCGATCGTAATGACTGAGTTTTTGGCAACCTGCATGTTCATGAATTCAGTTCCTTGACCAGGCGCAGCACTTCCAGTGCATGGCCCTTGTAATTGACGTTGTAGAGGGCATGACGGATCACGCCCGACTTGTCGATGATAAACGTGGAGCGGGCGATCCCGAATTTCCGGTGACCGTCCACTTCCCTCGCCTGCCAGACGCCGTACTGCTTGCAGACGACGCCTTCCATATCCGACAGCAACTCGGTGCCGATGCCTTCCTTGTCGCGAAACTCGGCATGCTTCAGGCATTCGTCGCGGCTGATGCCGAACAGGACGCAATCTTGCGCGTGAAAATCTTCTTCATGATCCGAAAAATCGGTCGCTTCCATCGTGCAACCAGGTGTTCCGTCCTTGGGATAGAAAAATAGAACAATATGATTCTTGCCCTTGTACGCGGCCATATCGACCGATTCCATATCGGCATCGGGCAACGAAAACACGGGCGCATTTTCTCCTACCTTGAGCAGCATGTTGTTCTCCTGAAGCGCTCTGCGTGGGGTGATGCTGAGCGCGATTCTAACGGAGGCACCTACTGCGGTCGACGCCTTTATTTGCCTTATTTTCCGGGAACCTTTTCCGGAATCTGGACGAAGTTTTCGTCTTGCCGGATCATGCCCAACTCGAAACGCGCACGTTCCTCGATGGCGTCATAACCCTGCTTCAGGTCGCGGACCTCGGCGTCGAGGCCGGCGTTCCTGATTTCCAGCTTGCGCGTCACGTCCTTCTGTTGCTGCAGTTGACGGTCGTAATCCCACACCTTCAGCCAGCCGCCCTTCCCCAGCCACAACGGGTATTGCAGCAGGGCGATCAGTGCGAGGAGGCCGACCGTCAGCCAGCGCATAAAACGTCAGCGCAGGTTGTAGAAGGTATCGCGACCGGGGTAGGAGGCGGTATCGCCGAGATCTTCCTCGATGCGCAGCAGCTGGTTGTACTTGGCGATGCGGTCGGAACGGGACAGCGAACCGGTCTTGATCTGGCCGGCGTTCAGCCCGACGGCGATGTCGGCAATCGTGCTATCTTCGGTCTCACCGGAACGATGCGAAATCACCGCGGTGTAACCGGCGCGCTTTGCCATTTCGACGGCGGCGAAAGTTTCGGACAGGGTGCCGATCTGGTTGATCTTGATCAGGATCGAATTGGCGATGCCCTTCCTGATGCCTTCCTTGAAAATCTTGGTATTGGTCACGAAGACGTCGTCGCCAACGATCTGCACGGTCTTGCCGAGACGATCAGTCAGCAGCTTCCAGCCATCCCAGTCGGCTTCTGACATGCCATCTTCGATCGAAACGATCGGGAACTGGTCGGCCAGATTGGCGAGATAGTCGGTGAATTGCGCCGAGGTCAGTTGCAGGCCCTCGCCGGCCAGGTGGTATTTGCCGTCCTTATAGAACTCGGAGGCGGCGCAGTCTAGCGCCAGCAGTACGTCCTTGCCCGGGACGTAACCGGCGGCCTCGATCGCCTGCACGATGATCTCGAGCGCTTCGGCATGGCTGCCGAGGTTCGGGGCAAAACCGCCTTCGTCACCGACGGCGGTCGAGTGGCCTTTCTTGTTCAGCAGCTTCTTCAGCGCATGGAAGACCTCGGCGCCGCAGCGCAGGGCTTCGCGGAACGTGGCGGCGCCGACCGGCATGATCATGAATTCCTGGATATCCAGGCTGTTGTTGGCGTGCTCGCCGCCGTTGATGATATTCATCATGGGCACCGGCATCTGCATCGGGCTCATGCCGCCGAAGTAGCGGTAGAGCGGCAAGCCGGATTCCTCGGCAGCGGCCTTGGCGACCGCCATCGAGACGGCCAGGATGGCGTTGGCGCCGAGGCGCGATTTATTGTCGGTGCCGTCGAGGTCGATCATGGTCTGATCGATGAAGGCCTGCTCCTGGGCATCGAGGCCGATGATCGCTTCAGAAATCTCGGTGTTGACGTTTTCGACCGCCTGCATCACACCCTTGCCGAGGAAGCGGCTGGCATCGCCATCGCGCAGTTCGATCGCTTCGCGCGAACCGGTGGAAGCACCGGACGGCACTGCGGCGCGCCCCATGACGCCGCTCTCCAGAAGCACATCGGCTTCAATGGTGGGATTGCCACGGGAATCGAGAATCTCTCGTGCAACAATATCAACGATTGAACTCATATTTATTCCTTACTTTCAATAGATTAAAATAACTACTTAAATTAAATTATCAATGCCGGCAACGACCAGCATATTCATTTCAGCAGCATTTTCGCGCATTTTGCGCGCTGCCTGATACTCGGCGGATTGATAGAAACATTTCGCCTGTTCCGGCGAGTCGAACTCGACAATCACCAGCCGCGGCACATTGGTCCACTTGCCTTCGAGAATCTCGGTCGCACCGCCGCGAACCAGATAGCGTCCACCATACTGGGCGATGGCCGACTGGGCCAAACCCTTGTAAATCTCATAGGCCGCCACATCACCGACCTTGGCTTCGGCAATCAGGTAGCCTTTCTGAGTCACTTCAATTCCTCGAAACCGGCTGACTTGACGGCCTTATCCAGAGCAAACAGGGTCGCCAGCAAACTTTCCATGCGGTCCAGCGGCCAGCTGTTCGGACCATCCGACCAGGCTTTTTCCGGGCACGGATGAGTTTCCATGAACAGTCCGGAAATCCCGACGGCGACTGCCGCCCGTGCCAGCACCGGGACAAACTCGCGCTGGCCGCCGGAGGTCGTGCCCTGCCCGCCAGGCAACTGGACGCTGTGGGTGGCATCGAAAACCACCGGGCACCCGGTTTCGCGCATGATCGCCAGGCTGCGCATGTCGGAAACGAGGTTGTTGTAGCCGAACGACACGCCGCGCTCGCAGACCATCAGGTTGTCGGCACCGTT
>JBFZCS010000002.1:0-2691 GCA_041307825.1 Azonexaceae bacterium | reverse complement strand
TGTTGCCGGTGGTCAGGACCAGCGCGCCGGTCTTGTTGGACAACGCCATCAGGATGTTGCCGCGGATGCGCGCCTGGATGTTTTCTTCCGTGGTATCGGCAGGCATGCCGGCGAACAGCGGATCGAGCATCGTCCGGTAGGTTTCCATTGCCGGCGCGATTGGAATCTCGTCATAACGCACGCCAAGCGCGGCGATCATCGCCCGCGAATCATCGAGGCTCATCTGCGCGGTGTAGGGCGACGGCATCATGACTGCGCGCACCTTGTCAGCGCCCAGCGCGTCGACCGCGACACAAAGGGTCAGCGCCGAGTCGATACCGCCCGAGAGGCCGATGATGACCCCGGCGAAACCGCTTTTGCCGATGTAGTCATGGACGCCGAGTACCAGCGCGCGGTAGGCCTCGGCTTCGAGCGGGAGTTCGTCGGCCATGTCGTCGGAATGGAGGCGGCCGGCGTCGTAATCGATGATCCCCAATGCTTCCGCGAACTGCGGCAGGCGCATCCGGCAATTCCCCTCGGCATCGAGGGCGAACGATGCACCGTCGAATACGAGCTCGTCCTGTCCACCGACCAGATTGGCGTAAATCGCAGGAATGCCGGTGGCGGCAATCCGCTCGCGCATCACCTCGACCCGTTGCTGATGCTTTTCCAGATGGCAGGGTGAGGCATTGAGGACGAGGAGCAGTTCGGCGCCGGCGTCGGCGGCACGCTCGGCGGCGCCGGCTTCCCAGATGTCGGCGCAGATGTTGATGCCGCAACGGACACCGCTTAGGGTCACGACGCAGGCTTCACTGCCGGGTTCGAAGTAGCGCTTCTCGTCGAAAACGTCGTAATTGGGCAGGCGGATCTTGCGGTAAACCGCCGTTATCCGGCCATTTTCAATGACCGTCGCCGCGTTGTGGCGGCGCCCTTCGTGTTCTTCGGGATGTCCGACAATCAGGGCGATGCCCTCGACGCGGCCGGCCAGATCGTCGAGCGCCCGCGCGCAGGCCCGGTAGAAGTCGGGACGCAGCAGCAAATCCTCCGGCGGGTAGCCGCACAACGCCAGCTCCGGTGTCAGCAGCGCCTGGGCGCCGCGCTCCCTGGCCTGACTGGCGCAATCGATGATGCGTTCGACGTTGCCCGTCAGGTCACCGACGGTGGCATTGAACTGGGCAACGGCAATGCGCAACATGAGCGCTTAGAAATTGGGCTTGTCTTTCGCGTCCTTGAAGGCCTGGACACCTGATTCGATTTCCTTCTTGGCCTCTTCCGGACCGCGCCAGCCGACGACCTTGACGAACTTGCCCGGCTCGAGATCCTTGTAGTGTTCGAAGAAGTGCGCGATCTGGTCGAGCAGCAAATTGGGCATGTCGGCGTGGGTCTGCACGTTGCGGTACATCGGGGTCAGCTTGTCCACCGGGACGGCGAGCAGCTTGGCGTCCTCACCGGCTTCGTCGGTCATGGCCAGCATGCCGATCGGCCGGCAGCGGACAACGACGCCCGGCGGCAGCGGGAACGGGCTGACGACCAGCACGTCGACCGGGTCACCGTCACCGGCGATGGTGTGCGGGATATAGCCGTAGTTGCACGGATAGTGCATCGAGGTGGACATGAAGCGATCGACGAAGATCGCGCCGCTGTCCTTGTCGACTTCGTACTTGACCGGCTCGGAATGCGCGGTGATCTCGATGATGACGTTGAAATCGTTGGGGAGTGACTTGCCTGAAGGAACGTTATTAAGGGACATCGCTATCTCTCTGCAACATGTAGTTTTAGGACTTGTGATTATACCGCCGGGGCCGGCACTGTCAGCCCCAGGCGGCGAGAAACTCTTGCCAGTGCGGCGCGCCGATCCGGGCAAGTTGCGCCTTGACGAATTCGCCCTCGGCAACCTCTTCTTCCGCCGTCAGTTCGCCGCGCATCCGGCGGAAGCGGTTATAGACCAGGTAAGTATTGATGACGTCGGTTTCGCAGTAGTCGCGAATCTCCGCGGCCCTGCCGGCCTGCCACGCCTCCCAGACCTTGCCGCCATCCATGCCGAGCTTGCCGGGAAAGCCAAACAGCTTGGCCAGGTCGTCGAGCGGCGCGTTGGCGCGGGCGTTGTAGAGCGCCAGTAGATCCATCAGATCGAGGTGGCGCAGGTGGTAACGGCTGATGTAGTTGTTCCACTTGAAATCACGCGAATCGGCGTAGTCGCCTTCGCCAAGATCCCAGTAGCGCGGCGCCGCCACACCATGCAGCATGCCGCGGTAGTGCAGCACCGGCAGGTCGAAGCCACTGCCGTTCCAGCTGACCAGCTGCGGCGTGTAGCGATCGATGAGGCGAAAGAAGTCGGCTATCAGCTTGGCCTCGTCGTCCTGCTCGGTGCCGAGGCAGCGGACACGAAAGCCTTGCGCGTCGCGAAACGCGCAGCCGATCGCCACGATGCGGTGCAGGTGCAACGGCAGGAACTCGGAGCCGGTCTTCTCGCGACGTTCGGCAAACGCCCGTTCGGCGACTTCGCCATCGGCGAGGCCCTGCCAGTGCGGCCGCAGGCGACGCAGGCCGGCAATGTCGGGCACGGTTTCGAGATCGAAGACGAGTGTCGGCGTCACCGGCCCGGACCTTGCAATGGCGCCACGTCGGCTGCCCTCGGCGGCGGCTGCTCAGCGCGGCGGGAGATAGGCCAGCGGATCGACCGGCTTGCCCTGCCGGCGAATCTCGAAGTGA
>JBFZCS010000001.1:0-17020 GCA_041307825.1 Azonexaceae bacterium | reverse complement strand
GGTTCCTCGAGCCCAGATGCCATCCGGACTTGCGTCCTGGATGGCAACCGGGTCGGGGCGCTGATCCACGACGGCACCGAACCGGGTTGCACTTGCTTTAGCCTGGATATTGCGTCCAAGCTGGTGCTCAAGAAGTAACTGATAAACGCTATACCACTCGCCCCGCTCCTGCGGGGCGTGTCATATCAGGGGACGAAACTGCGAAGTCGGCCATGTCAGCATGCCGGAATGACGTCCACCTCAAATTGTCACGGTCGACGCGTAAAAAGATACAAAAAGCATCCCCAGACCAAAGGAATTCCATGCTCCGTCACACCAAAATCGTCGCCACACTAGGCCCCGCCTCATCAACACAGGAAACTCTCGAACGCCTCGTCCTGGCAGGAATCGACGTCGTGCGCATGAACTTCTCGCACGGTACCGCCGAAGACCACCTCGCGCGCGCCGCCGGAATTCGCGTGGCGGCCGCCAAGATTGGCCGGACAATCGGCATTCTCGGCGACCTTCAGGGCCCGAAAATTCGCGTCGGCAAATTCGAGAATGACAAGATTACCCTGGTCGCCGATGAAAACTTCATCCTCGACGCGCAATGCAAGCTCGGCAATCAGGAGCGCGTCGGCCTCGATTACAAGGAGTTGCCGAAAGATGTCAGAGTCGATGACATTCTCCTGCTCGACGATGGCCGCCTCAAGCTGATCGTCACCGCTGTGCGCGGCACCGAAATACATACGCGTGTCCTGGTCGGCGGCGAACTCTCAAATAACAAGGGAATCAATCGCCAGGGTGGCGGCCTGACCGCGCCAGCCCTCACCGCCAAGGACATGGATGACATCAAGACCGCCGCCTTGATTGGCGTCGATTTCGTCGCCGTTTCCTTTCCCAAGGGCGCCGCCGACATGTACATGGCACGCCAATTGCTGCGTGCCGCCGGCAGCGATGCGGTGCTGATCGCCAAGATCGAGCGGGTCGAGGCCGTGACCCACCTCGAGGAGATCCTCGATGCCTCGGACGGCATAATGGTGGCGCGCGGGGATCTCGCCGTCGAGGTTGGCGATGCCGCGGTTCCGGCGCTGCAGAAGCGGATGATCCGCATGGCGCGTGACCGCAACAAGCTCACCATCATCGCGACACAGATGATGGAATCGATGATCCTGTCGCCGGTGCCAACCCGCGCCGAGGTTTCCGACGTCGCCAATGCGGTACTCGACGGCACCGACGCGGTGATGCTCTCGGCTGAAACCGCCGCCGGCAAATACCCGGTGGAAACCGTCGAATCGATGGCCCGCATCTGCGTCGAAGCCGAGCGCTCGGCCGAAGTCACTCTGGAGCGCGAATTTCTCGACCGCATCTTCACCCGGATCGACCAGTCAATCGCCATGGCGGCGATCTGGACCTCGCACCATCTTCACGTCAAGGCGATTGCCGCGCTCACCCAGTCCGGTTCGACCGCGCTGTGGATGAGCCGTCTGAACTGTGGCGTCCCGATCTATGCCCTGACCCCGGATGCCGATTCCGTCGGCCGCATGGCGCTCTACCGCGGGGTTTGCCCACTCGCCATGCCGCAGAAGAACAACGACCGCGACCTGCTGCTGGCGGAAGCCGAGCAGTTGCTGATCGACCTCGAGGTGGTTGAAAAGGGCGACCTTATCGTACTCACCGTCGGCGAACCGATCGGCTGCACCGGCGGTACCAATACACTGAAGATCGTTCGCGTCGGCGAGCATTAAGCGAACTAGCCGAGTAGAATAAAGCCGTTAACCATCACCATTTTGAACAGGAGTTACCATGCCACTCGTTTCCTTGCGCCAACTACTCGACCATGCCGCCGAACACAGCTACGGCCTACCGGCGTTCAACGTCAATAACATGGAGCAGGTCTGGGCCATCTGCGAAGCCGCCAGCCAGATGGATGCGCCGGTGATCATGCAGGCCTCGGCCGGCGCCCGCAAATATGCCGGCGAACCCTTCCTGCGCCACCAGATCCTGGCCGCCCTCGAAGCCTACCCGCATCTGCCCATCGTCATGCATCAGGATCACGGCCAAAGCCCGGCGGTATGCATGTCCGCCATCCGCTCCGGTTTCACCTCGGTGATGATGGACGGCTCGCTGGAAGCCGATGGCAAGACCACCTCTTCCTACGAATACAACGTCGCCGTCTCGCGGGAAGTGGTCAAATTCTCGCACTCGATCGGTGTTTCCGTCGAGGCCGAACTCGGCGTCCTCGGCTCGCTGGAAACCATGAAGGGCGACAAGGAAGACGGCCACGGCGCGGAAGGCCACATGACCCGCGAGCAACTGCTGACCGACCCCGATCAGGCCGCCGACTTCGTCAAGCAGACCAACTGCGACGCGCTGGCCATCGCCATCGGCACCAGCCACGGCGCCTACAAGTTCACCAAGAAGCCGACCGGCGACATCCTCGCCATTGACCGCATCAAGGAAATCCACGCCCGCATCCCGAACACCCATCTGGTTATGCATGGTTCTTCCAGCGTGCCGCAGGAACTGCTGGCCGAAATCCGCGAATTCGGCGGCGACATGAAGGAAACCTATGGTGTGCCGGTCGAGGAGATCGTCAAGGGCATCGCCCACGGCGTGCGCAAGGTCAATATCGACACCGACATCCGTCTGGCGATGACCGGCGCCGTCCGCCGCTACATGGCGACCAATCCCGGCAAGTTCGACCCGCGCGACTACCTGAAGCCGGCCCGTGAAGCGGCCATGAAAATCTGCCAGGCCCGCTTCGAAGCTTTCGGTTGCGCCGGCCGCGCCAGCCAGATCAAGGCGATTACACTGGAAAAGATGGCCGAGCGTTACACCAAGGGCGAATTGAACCAGATCGTCAGATAAGCCTCTCCGGCATCGTCCATACAAAAAAACCGCCGCCCGAGGGCGGCGGTTTTTTTTGCAACCAGTGGCGAATCAGGTCGCCGCCAGCGCCGCCTCGATCTCGGCAAAGGTCTTGGCAACCTCGAATGTCTGAATCGGGACGCCAAGGTGGCGACCGATGGCCGTCGCGGAGAACATGCCCCGGATTTCGTCACGCTTCAAAACCGGATCATGTTCCACCACCACTGCGTGCTGCCGGCCAAAGTGTTCCAGAGTCCGCAAAATATGTCCCACTTCGGCGCGAAACACATCGCTGGCCGCAATGGTATCCATCATTTCGCGCGGCGTCATCACGTCGGCGACGGTCAGGTCGCTGTGCTTGCAGCCACGTTCCCGAACCATATTGATCGGCCGTTCGCCCATCGTGTCGCGTGCCGTAATTACGCCAATCACGACATCATCGAGCTCCGCCACAAACAACAAGCGCACCCCGCGCGAGATCATGATCTTATTCGCGTCGCCCAGCGTCGCATCGGGACGAACCGTGGCCGGGGTAACCCGCCTGAAGTCAGTCATGACGCAAAGCGCCGGACTTTGAAGCGTAACCGTAGTGAAGTTGCTGAGTTGCCGGCAGACTGCCCCAGGATTCAGGCGGGTCGACTGCAGCGGGTTGTATACTGCTCGTTCCATTTAGCTCTTCCTCTGTTCCAAAAGCACGGGTATCCGTTGAAGGACATCAAGTTCAACAAGGTATCGCCGGAGTATCCCAGAGTCCGCCGGCTACCGTCAATCCGGAAAACCCCGGAACATCTCCTAAGCTGCGTCTCGCTCAAGCCTTTGGTTGGGCAGCCCGGACCAGATTGAACGCCGCCAGCAGGTCTGGCACCAGCGCATCGCATTCCGCGGCACTTACCGGCTGACCTTCGTTGTAGCCATAGGGCACACAGTAAGCCTGGCAACCGGCGGCATGGGCCGCGTGAATGTCGTGCTTCGAATCGCCGATATGCAGGTTATGGTCAGGCCGCACGCCAAAAATTTCGCAGGCATGCAGGATCGGTTCCGGATGCGGTTTCTTGTTGGCCGTGGTGTCGCCGGAAACGATGACGTCAAAATAGTCAATCATGCCCATGCGTTCGAGCAGGGCCTCGGTGAACATGCCCGGCTTGTTGGTGACGACCCCCATTTTTACCCCGCTCGCTTTCCAGGCCTTGAGCCCTTCCAGCACACCGGGGTAAACCTGGGCAAAACGACCGTTGGTCTCGGTGTAGTGGTGCTTGAAGGACTCGATCGCCGCATGCATTTGCTCGGCAGTCGGCGGATGTTCGCGCGTCAGGCAGCGTTCGACGAGTATTGCCATCCCCTTGCCGACGAAGCTGTGAATTTCCGCCAGCGAGCGAGGTGGCGCCCCGACGTCTTCAAGCATCAGGCGACAGGCCTCGGCAAGGTCAGCCACCGTGTCGAGCATGGTGCCGTCGAGGTCGAAGGTGACCGAATCGAAACGCATCACACTTTCCCCAGTTCGGCACGCAAGGCGCCGATGATCGAGTTGTAACGTTGCGGGTCGCTGTCCTTGCCGGCGCCATAGACGGCTGAACCGGCAACGAAGGCATCGACACCGGCGCGGGCGATTTCAGCGATGTTGGCGGTATTGACGCCACCGTCGATCTCCAGACGGATGCGCCGGCCAGTCTGCTGCTCGTAGGCGTCGATCTTGGCGCGGGCCTGCCGGGCCTTGGCCAGCGTGCCGGGAATGAACTTCTGGCCACCGAAGCCAGGGTTAACGCTCATCAGCAGGACAACGTCGAGCTTGTCCATGACGTGATCCATGTAATCGAGCGGGGTGGCCGGGTTGAAGACGAGGCCGCCCTTGCAGCCAGCTTCGCGGATCAGCGACAGGCTGCGGTCGACGTGTTCCGAGGCCTCCGGATGAAAGGTGATGATATTGGCCCCGGCCTTGGCAAAGTCGGGAATGATCCGGTCCACCGGCTTGACCATCAGGTGAACGTCGATCGGCGCCGTGGTGCACGGGCGGATGGCCTCGCAAACCAGCGGCCCGATGGTCAGGTTGGGGACGTAATGATTGTCCATCACGTCGAAATGTATCCAGTCTGCCCCGGAGGCAATGACGTTGGCCACTTCTTCGCCCAGCTTGGCGAAGTTAGCCGAAAGAATGCTCGGGGCGATGACGAAATCGGTAGTGGCCATTTTGAACTCCTAAGGAAAGAAAAAAAGGCCCCGCGAACGGGGCCAAAGACGACGAATCGTCGCAGAGTGATCTGGTACGGGTTAAGCGATTTAACGACGGTAACTGGCGGCGATCTTCTCCAGCGAAACCGGTTTGATGCGCGCAGCCTGCCCGGCCGAGCCAAACGCTTGGAAACGCTGGACGCAGATTTCCTTGGCGGCAGCCGTGGCAGCCTTGAGGAAGAAACGTGGATCGAACTCCTCAGGCTTCTTGGCCATCGCCTGACGCATCGCGCCGGTCATCGCCAGGCGGATATCGGTGTCGATATTGACCTTGCGCACACCGTTCTTGATGCCCTCGACAATTTCCTCGACCGGCACGCCATAGGTTTCCTTGATCTGGCCGCCGTATTGACGAACGATCGCCAGCCATTCCTGGGGGACACTGGAAGAACCATGCATGACCAGGTGGGTATTCGGGATGCGGGCGTGGATCGCCTTGATGCGATCGATGGCGAGGATGTCGCCGGTCGGCGGACGGCTGAACTTGTAGGCGCCATGGCTGGTGCCGATGGCAATGGCCAGCGCGTCAACTCCCGTCTTGGCGACGAAATCGGCAGCTTCGTCAGGGTCAGTCAGCATTTGCGAATGATCGAGCTTGCCGGCGGCGCCGATGCCGTCTTCCTCTCCCGCCTCGCCGGTTTCCAGCGAGCCCAGGCAACCCAGTTCGCCCTCGACCGACACGCCAATGGCGTGTGCCATTTCGACAACCTTGCTGGTAACGGCAACGTTGTACTCATAGCTGGTCGGAGTCTTACCATCTTCACCGAGTGAGCCATCCATCATCACGCTGGAAAAACCGCTGCGCATCGATTGCTGACAGACCGCCGGTGAAGTGCCGTGGTCCTGATGCATACAGACCGGAATATCCGGATACTGCTCGATGGCAGCTTCGACCATCTTGCGCAGGAAGGCCTCGCCGGCATACTTGCGGGCACCGGCGGAAGCCTGCAGGATGACCGGACTGTCGCACGACTCGGCAGCCTGCATGATGGCCTGGATCTGCTCCAGATTATTGACGTTGAACGCCGGTAGTCCATAGCTGTGCTCGGCTGCGTGATCAAGCAGCTGGCGGAGGGAAATCAGTGCCATGAAAAAGTCCTTTGAGATTTACTTGGAAGCAGCGCGTTCCTGAAGGATGGCGACCGCCGGGAGCGTCTTGCCTTCGAGGAATTCAAGAAAAGCGCCACCACCGGTCGAAATATAGCCAACGTCGTTGGTGACCTTGAACTGGGAAATAGCCGCCAGCGTATCGCCACCACCAGCAACCGAGAAGCCGTTCGAACGGGCGATGGCGCGCGACAATGCTTCGGTGCCGGCGGCAAAAGCCGGAAACTCGAAGACGCCGAGCGGGCCGTTCCAGACGATGGTGGCGGACGATTCGACGATTTCTGCGATGACTTTCGCGGTATCCGGGCCAACATCGAAGATCATCTCGTCAGGCTGGACAGCATCGGCGGCGCGCAGCGTGGCGGCGGCGTTCGGCGAGAACTCCGTGGCCACCACGACATCGGTAGGAATCGGCACCGTGGCGCCACGATCAGCCATCATCTTCATGATGGCGCGTGCTTCGTCGACCAGATCGGGTTCGGCCAGCGACTTGCCGATTGGCAGACCGGCGGCGAGCATGAATGTGTTGGCGATACCACCACCGACGATCAGGCGATCGACCCGCTCGGCCAGCGAACGCAGGATGGAGAGCTTCGTGGACACCTTGGAGCCGCCGACGATGGCGAGCAGCGGGCGTTTCGGCTCACTGAAGGCACGACCGAGCGCATCGAGTTCGGCGGCAAGCAGCGGCCCGGCACAGGCGATCGGCGCGAAGCGGGCGATGCCGTGCGTGGTTGCCTCGGCCCGGTGGGCAGTACCGAAAGCGTCGTTGACATAGACATCGCAGAGGGCAGCCATGCGCTTGGAAAGCGCCTCGTCGTTGGCCTTTTCGCCGACGTTGCCGCGGCAGTTTTCGAGCAGCACGATCTCACCGGGCGCCACGGCAAACCCGCCTTCCAGCCAGTTTTTGGCCAGCGGCACGGGACGACCGAGATGCACGGCAATCCGTTCGGCAACCTTGATCAGCGAATCTTCCGGCTTCAGATTACCTTCCTTCGGGCGCCCGAAGTGCGAAGTGACCATCACCGCAGCGCCAGCGGCGAGCGCAATGCGCATCGACTCCAGCGAAGCGGTGATACGAGTTTCGTCGGTGATCTCGCCATTGTCGTCGGTCGGCACATTGAGGTCGGCGCGGATAAAAACACGCTTTCCCTTCAGGTCGAGATCGGTCATGCGAATGAAGTTGGCCACGAAGTCTCTCCCTTTTTTGCTTACTTGGCGACGTGCTGGACGAAGCGCATCATGTTGCAGGTGTAGCCGTACTCGTTGTCGTACCAGGAGACCACCTTGACGAATGTGGCGTCGAGGGCGATACCGGCATCGGCATCGAAGATCGAAGGCATCGCGCAACCACGGAAGTCGGTCGACACCACTTTCTCGGTGGTATAGCCGAGCACGCCCTTGAGCGGACCGGACGTCGAGGCAGCTTTCATCGCCGCGCAGATCGCACCATAGGACGCTTCCTTTTCCAGTTCGACGGTCAGGTCGACCACGGAAACATCGGACGTCGGCACACGGAAAGCCATGCCCGTCAGTTTCTTGTTCAGCGCCGGCAGGACCACGCCAACCGCCTTGGCAGCACCCGTGGAGGACGGAATGATATTTTCCAGGATGCCGCGGCCACCACGCCAATCCTTGCTGGAAGGACCGTCGACCGTCTTCTGGGTCGCGGTAGCGGCATGCACCGTGGTCATCAGGCCACGCTTGATACCGAAATTGTCATGCAGCACCTTGGCTACCGGCGCCAGACAGTTGGTGGTACAGGAGGCAGCCGAAACAATCGTCTCACCGGCATAATTCTGGTGATTGACACCATAGACGAACATCGGCGTGTCGTCCTTCGAGGGCGCGGACTGGACAACCTTTTTCGCGCCGGCAACGATGTGCTTGGCGCAGGTATCCTTGGTCAGGAAGAGCCCGGTGCAATCGATGACCACATCGGCGCCCACTTCATTCCATTTCAGCTCGGCCGGATCCCGGACGGCGCTGAGGCGGATCTTGCGGCCATTGACGACCAGGCTACCGGCGTCGACTGTCACTTCGCCGGGGAAATTGCCATGCACCGAATCGTACTTGAGCATGTAGGCCAGATATTCCGGCTCAAGAAGATCGTTGATACCGACAATCTCGATATCCGAGAATTCAGCTTCCTTGACAACAGCGCGAAACACCATCCGCCCGATACGTCCAAACCCGTTAATACCAACTCGAACAGTCATGACCATCTCCTTGCAATCAATTAAAAAGGGCAAATACCGCCTTCAAGGCCACGAAGGCGAGCTTTTCTCTGATGTCGCGCTTAGGCGCGGCGCTTGGCATCCATCATGCGCATGATCATCGGCGTCAGAATCATTTGCATGGCCAAGCCCATTTTACCACCGGGCACGACAATGCTGTTCGGGCGCGTCATGATCGCGTCGTGGAGAACCGAAAGCAGATAAGGGAAGTCGATACCCCTGGGATCGGCAAAACGGATTACCACCATGCTTTCGTCAGCCGTCGGGATATCGCCGGCGATAAAGGGGTTGGAGGTATCGACGGTCGGCACGCGCTGGAAGTTGATGTGGGTACGCGAAAACTGCGGGCACAGGTGATTGATATAGTCCGGCATCCGGCGCAGCATGGTGTCGACCACTGCCTCCTGGGAATAGCCGCGCATTTTCTGGTCGCGATGCAGCTTCTGAATCCATTCCAGATTGATGATGGGCACGACGCCGATCAGCAGATCCACTTTGGACGCCACGCTGATCTTGTCATCCGCATAGGCGCCATGCAAGCCTTCGTAGAAAAGCATGTCCGAGCCTTCCGGCAGGTCGGTCCACGGCGTGAAGGTACCCGGCTCCTGCTCGTAGGGTTTGGCTTCCTCGGCATCATGGAGATACTTGCGCGAGCGGCCAGTACCTTTTTCGCCATAGCTGACGAAAAGCTGCTCCAGCTCCTCGAGCATGTTGGCCTCCGGACCGAAGTGGCTGAAATGCCGGTTACCGAGCGCTTCCTGCTCCTTCATCATGGCGCGCATGGCCATGCGGTCGTAGCGGTGGAAGGAATCGCCCTCGATGATCTGGGCAGTCAGTTTTTCGCGCCGGAAAATATGCCTGAAACTCTGCAGCACGGTGCTGGTGCCTGCCCCGGAGGAGCCCGTGACAGCAATGATGGGATGTTTGATTGACATGGCTATCTACCCTTGAACGTTGGAATCAGGTACGGGGTACATCACGAAACAGCGAGCGGTCGCTGAACAGCGGCGAGGCGAACGGAACATCGGTCCCCGCCTCGTATTCCCGGTAATAGCGTTCGACGCGTTCGACTTCATTTTTCGAACCGAGAATGACCGGCACGCGCTGGTGCAGACTCTCCGGCATCACATCGAGAATACCGGCACGCCCGGTACTGGCAGCCCCGCCGGCCTGCTCGATCAGCATGCCCATCGGGTTGGCTTCGTACATCAGACGCAGGCGCCCGGACCTGCCCGGCTCCTTGCTATCCTTGGGGTACATGAAAATGCCGCCGCGCAGCAGGATGCGGTGCACCTCCGCCACCATCGAAGCAATCCAGCGCATATTGAAGTCGGCGCCGCGGACGCCGGTCTTTCCGGCCTTGCATTCGGAGACATAACGGACAACAGGCGGCTCCCAGAAACGCTCGTTGGAAGTATTGATGGCATATTCGCGCGTATCTTCCGGAATGCGGATATCCGGGTGGGTCAGGATGAAGTTGCCGCTTTCGCGATCCAGCGTGAACCCGTAGGTGCCCTGACCCATGGTCAGTACCATCATGGTCGCCGGACCGTAGATGGCATAGCCGGCGGCAACCTGCTCGTTGCCCGGACGCAGGAAATCGGCCATTTCGGCATCTCCCGCGGTCGACCGCTTCAAAACCGAGAAAATGGTGCCGACCGAAACATTGATATCGCTGTTGGACGACCCGTCAAGCGGATCGAAAACGAGAATATAGCGACCGCGCGGGTATTCATCGGGAATTGGCCAAGGCTCGTCCATTTCTTCCGAAGCCATGCCAGCCAGCTGGCCACCCCATTCGCAATGGTGCAACATGGCCTCGTTGGTCAGCACATCCAGCTTCTTCTGAACCTCGCCCTGCACATTGGTCGACTCCAGCGCGCCAAGATTGCCACCCAGCGCCCCCTTGGCGACCATCGCGGAGATCGACTTGACAGCCGCCGCGATGTCGATCAGCAAGGCACCAAGATCGTTCTGGTCGGGCTTGTTGCGCAGTTGTTCAATGACGAACTTGGAGAGTGTGGTGCGTCCGAGCTGCATGGTGCCTCCCATCAAATTTTGTTCCCACGAAGACCTAAACAATAAGCCTATTATTAATTAAGCCAAAGTAACTTATTCTTAACACAAGATTAATACATGGCTTAAGCACGGATCAATCAGCTCGCCTTATCGCTCTCTTCAGTATTCGTGACTTTAGCTTGCGCCATGGCAAGGGTATCTTTCGCGGTCATGAAAACACTACAAGCACTGATCTTCGACGTTGATGGCACGCTGGCGGACACCGAACGTGACGGCCACCGCATCGCCTTCAACCTTGCCTTTGCCGAACACGGACTGGACTGGAACTGGGACGAAGGCCTCTACGGAGAACTGTTGACGGTCACTGGCGGCAAGGAGCGCATCCGCTATTTTGTCCAGCACCACGCCACCGATGCGGCCCGCCGTCCGGATTTTGATGCGCTGGTCGCCGCCCTGCACGCGACCAAAACCGAGCACTACGTCCGGCTCGTCGCCAGCGGCCAGCTCCCGCTGCGTCCGGGTGTCGCCCGACTGATCAATGAAGCGCGGGCTGCTGGCCTGCGTCTGGCGATCGCCACCACGACTACGCCGGAAAACGTCGAGGCGCTGCTGCGTGCGGCCATGGCGCCCGATGCAATGACATGGTTCGAGGTCATCGGCGCCGGCGACGTAGTCCCTGCCAAGAAACCTGCCCCCGACATCTACCGCTGGGTTCTTGAGCGACTCGACCTAGCGCCCGACGCCTGCCTGGCGCTGGAGGATTCCGAAAACGGCCTTGCTGCCAGCCTGGGCGCCGGCATCCCGACGCTGATCACGGAAAACGCATATACCCGCGGCCAGAACTTCGGCGGCGCCCTGGCAGTACTGCCCGATCTCGGCGAGGTCGATCTGACCGAAATCCGGAAATACATAAACAATCAATTACCAGACAAATAAAATTTTGTGACTATTATTTACTTATTTGCTGCTCTAACATTCGGATCAGCGCAACAGAAGTAATCGACAACCACTAAGGGAGAACGAAACATGGATCAATCGAATCGCTACGCCGACCTGAGCCTGAAGGAAGAAGACCTGATCAAGGGTGGCAGGCACCTGCTCGTCGCTTACAAGATGAAGCCAAAACCCGGATTTGGCAGCTACCTGTCATGCGCCGCCCACTTCGCCGCCGAATCCTCGACCGGCACCAACGTCGAAGTCTCTACCACCGATGACTTCACGCGTGGCGTGGATGCCTTGGTTTATTACATCGACGAAGCAACCGAAGACATGCGGATCGCCTATCCGATGGACCTCTTCGATCGCAATATTACCGACGGTCGCCTGATGATGGTTTCGCTTCTGACGCTGATCATCGGCAACAACCAAGGCATGGGTGACATCGAGCACGCCAAGATCCACGACTTCTACGTGCCGGAGCGCATGATCCAGCTGTTCGATGGCCCGTCCAAGGACATTTCCGACATGTGGCGCATCCTTGGCCGTCCGATCAAGGATGGTGGCTACATCGCCGGCACCATTATCAAGCCCAAGCTAGGTCTGCGCCCTGAGCCGTTCGCGGCCGCCGCTTACCAATTCTGGCTCGGCGGCGATTTTATCAAGAACGACGAACCCCAAGGCAACCAGGTGTTCTGCCCGGCCAAGAAGGTCTACCCGCTGGTGTATGACGCGATGAAGCGCGCCCAGGACGAAACCGGCCAGGCCAAGCTGTTCTCCGCCAACATCACCGCCGACGACCACTACGAGATGTGCGCCCGCGCCGATTTCATCCTCGAAACTTTTGGCCCGGATGCCGACAAGGTCGCCTTCCTGGTCGATGGCTTCGTCGGTGGCCCCGGCATGATCACCACCGCCCGTCGTCAGTACCCGAACCAGTACCTGCACTACCACCGCGCCGGCCACGGCATGATTACCTCGCCGTCGGCCAAACGTGGCTACACTGCTTTCGTGCTGTCCAAGATTTCCCGTCTCCAAGGTGCTTCCGGCATCCACGTCGGTACAATGGGTTACGGCAAGATGGAAGGCGAGAACAGCGACAAGAATATCGCCTACATGATCGAACGTGACGAGTGCCAAGGCCCGGTTTATTACCAGAAATGGTACGGCATGAAGCCGACCACGCCGATCATCTCCGGCGGCATGAACGCCCTGCGTCTGCCCGGCTTCTTCGAGAACCTCGGCCACGGCAACGTTATCAACACCTCCGGTGGCGGCTCTTACGGCCACATCGACAGCCCGGCAGCCGGCGCGATCTCCCTGCGTCAGTCTTACGAGTGCTGGAAATCCGGTGCTGACCCGATCGAGTATGCCAAAGAGCACAAGGAATTTGCCCGCGCCTTTGAGTCCTTCCCGGGTGATGCTGACAAGCTCTTCCCGGGCTGGCGGGAAAAACTCGGTGTCCACAAGTAAGACGGACTCTGACAGGACAGACCCCGCCAAGGCGGGGTTTTTTCGGCCCTCAATCCTGACTAATTTAATCGGATAAAGCCATGACCATCGACAAAGACCAATACAAAGTACGCCAGGAGCCTTTCTACCAGGCCCAGGGCAAGGAAGTTGAACTTTACACGGCCGCCTACGCAGCCCGCCTGCCGGTGATGGTCAAAGGGCCGACCGGCTGTGGCAAGTCCCGCTTTGTCGAATACATGGCGTGGAAACTTAACAAGCCGCTGATTACCGTTGCCTGCAACGAAGACATGACGGCCTCCGATCTCGTTGGCCGCTACCTGCTCGATGCCAACGGCACCCGCTGGCTCGATGGCCCGCTGACCACGGCAGCGCGCATCGGCGCCATCTGCTACCTCGACGAAATTGTCGAGGCGCGCCAGGACACCACCGTTGTAATTCACCCTTTGACCGATCACCGCCGCACCCTGCCGCTGGACAAAAAGGGCGAATTGATCGCAGCGCATCCCGATTTTCAGCTGGTGATTTCCTACAATCCCGGTTACCAGTCGCTGATGAAAGACCTCAAGCAATCGACCAAGCAGCGCTTTACCGCCTTTGATTTTGATTACCCCGAAGCTGCGCTGGAAAGCGAGATCATTGCCAGGGAGACCGGCATTGATCCAGCCATCGCCGGCAAGCTCGTAAAAATTGCCCAAGCCGCCCGCAACCTCAAGGGGCACGGTCTTGACGAGGGCATCTCGACCCGCCTGACAGTTTACGCAGCCACCTTGATCCTGCGCGGCGTTGCGCCACAGGATGCTTGCCGCATGGCAATGGTGCGCCCGATTACTGACGATGTGGATATCCGCAGCACCCTCGATCACGCTATCGACACGGTTTTCGAAGCCCTGCCGGCCTAAGAAAACGCTAGCCAGCCATGGCCACCGCAAACAACTCCGCCGCCGATCCGCGCCACCGCGAATTTGCTCATCCGCAGGTGCAAAGCGCGTGGATAGCCCTCGATTGCGGCTTTGCGCAGGTCGCCGATGTCTTTGAAGAGTGCGTCTTCGAAGCGTTGACGCGCTTCAACAAAAAGCAACTCGACGCCTACATTGACGCAGCGCGCGTGATTGGCAAACTGGGACGCGGGGCCGAACCGCTGCTGGCTTTCCTTGAAGAATGGCCAGCGGTTGCCAGCTCGGTCAGCGGCGACCAGGAACCACTCCTACCGCAAGTCATGGGCTCCATTCGCGCCATGCAGAAATCGCCCAACAGCGGTGCCATTACGCCCTTCCTGCAAACCCTGGCGGCTGTCGCAAGGCGCCTGAAATCGGCCGAGCAACTTGAGATTTACATCGAAATTGCCTTGAATCTGATGGTTCGCACCTCGGTCTCGATTCACGGCCATCACACCACCTTTCCCAGCCCCGGCCTGCCGTTTTTCTTCGAACAGGCCCCACGCCTGCTCGGCCTTTTGTCGACGGGCGGCCTCAAGAACTGGGCCGATTACGGCATCCGCAACTACGCTCACCATCCCGAGCGCCAGACGGAATTTTTCCGCATTGAATCGGCGGACAGCCGTGCCGTATTGCAACGCGAACGGCACGGCACCCTCTTCTACGATGTCGAACGCTCACTCGACCTGTATCTGCGCGCGTTATGGCAGGACAGCGAGCAGCTGGTGCCTTATTCGACCCTGTTCGACACCGGGCAACAGGCAATGCCTTATTTCGATGAATTCGGCATGCGCATCCCTGACGTCATGGATGATGATCGCGGCGTCAGCGGCCTTGACCGTTACCGCGCCGTGCTCGCGCACATGGTCGGTCACCGGCGCTGGAGCACGCAGCTAGTTGCTGACAACTGGAGCCCTTTCCAGCGCATGGCGGTAGAGTTTTTCGAGGACGCCCGTATCGAAACCCTGTTGTGCCGCGAATTCCCTGGCTTGCGTCGAATATTTCTGGCCTTGCATCCCGCGCCACTTGAAGATGCCTGCGACCCGGAAACGACATCCTGCCTGCGCCATCGACTTAGCGTTTTGTCACGCGCCCTGCTCGACCCCGCTCACGCCTACCGCGACCCGACGCTGAATATCTTCGTCGACCGCTTCCACGCGCTATTGGCAGAAGGCGAATCAACGACCAGTGATATCGCCGCGCTTGCCCTCTCCTATGTCGCCAAAACCCGTCGCCAAAGCGACCAGTTGGCCAAGGTACATTTCGAAAATACGGTCATCGACTACCGCGATGACAACCGGAATCTCTGGCGCTTTATCGAAGAAGACGATGAAGGTGAATTCGTCAGCGAAGACCACAACGCCAAGCGCAACGAAGAAATTGTCAGCCTGCCACCACGCCACTATCCGGAATGGGACTTCCAGAGCCAGACCTATCGTCCGGACTGGGCCAGCCTTTATGAAGCGCTGCATGCATCTGGCAAGGCGAGCGACATCGACAAGCTGCTGCTAAAGCATGCCGCACTGGCCAAACAACTAAAGCGCCTGCTCGAAATGCTGAAGCCGCAGGACAAGGTGCGCATCCGCTATCAGGAGGAAGGCAGCGAGCTTGATCTGGATATCGCGCTGCGCTCGCTGATCGACTTCAAGAGCGGCAGCACACCTGACACCCGAATCAACATGAGCCATCGCACCGACGGCCGCGACATCAGCGTGCTGCTGCTGATCGATCTCTCGCAATCGCTCAACGAAACGCTGCCCGGCAGCGGTCAAAGCATTCTGGAGACTGCACGCGAAGCAGTTGCCCTGCTCGGTTGGGCAATCGACCAGCTGGGTGACGCCTGCGCGATTGCCGGCTTCCACTCGAACACCCGGCACGATGTGCGTTACCACCACATCAAAGGTTTTTCCGAAGGCTGGGATGACCCGGTGAAAGCACGCCTGGCGGCCGTTGAGGCCGGCTGGTCAACGCGCATGGGTGCCGCCATCCGCCATGCCGGGAATCTGCTCGGGGCGCGCAAGACCGAGAAGCGGATACTGCTGATTCTGACCGATGGCGAACCGGCGGACATCGACGAAGCCAACCCCGGGCACCTGATCGCCGATACAAAAAAAGCTGTCGAAGAGCTGTCGACCGCAGGCATCACAACCTTCTGCATGAGTCTCGACCCCAAGGCCGATGAATACGTCAGCGACATTTTTGGCAGCCGCTGGCAGGTGCTGGACCGCATCGAGCGTTTGCCCGAGCAACTGCCCCTGCTCTATCTCAGCCTGACCCGTTGAAACCTGATGCGTTCATCGCGGAGAGGGTTGCCTATCGTTGACAGCGCCTGACCGGCCCCCTAGAGTTAAACCTTTCATTAACCCAGCATGGCGCCGGTTACGCAATCGCTAACAATGAATTTTGTCCGCACCCTCACCCTGCGCCAGTTGCAAATCTTCGTCGTCGCGGCGCGCAACCTCAGCTACGCGCGTGCCGCCGAGGAGCTGTACTTGAGTCCGCCCGCCGTTTCCATGCAATTGCGGCAACTTGAGGACAACATCGGTCTCCCTTTGTTTGAGCGCATTGGTCGCGGCGTGACCCTGACCGATGCCGGGGAAATGCTGGTACACCATGCCCTGCGCATCCTCGGCGAGATCAAGGACGCGGAAAACAACCTGCACGCCCTGCTTGGCGCCGAAATCGGACATATTTCGGTCGGCCTGGTCAGCACCGCCAAGTACTTCATGCCCAAGCTCCTCGCCCAGTTTTCGCAGGAACATCCTGGCGTTGAAGTGAATTTCACCGTAGGCAACCGCGAAACCCTGCTGCAAAAGTTGCAGGACAACACCATCGACCTGGCGGTCATGGGGCGCACGCCGGTCGAGATCGACGCCCGCGCCGATCCCCTGGCCAGCCACCCCTATGTCGTTATCGGTCCGGCCGAACATCCCCTGCGTGATGCCCGGCGCTTCGACCTGCATGAACTGCGCGACGAAACCTTCCTGTTGCGCGAGGAAGGTTCAGGTTCGCGCCGCGTGGCAGAGGAGATGTTCAAGAATCACCTGTTCCAGCCGGCACGCTCGATCAGCCTGGGCAGCAACGAAACAATCAAGCAGGCCGTGATGGCCGGCATGGGAATCATCCTGCTCTCGCTGCATACCCTGCCGCTCGAACTGAAAACCGGCGACATCCGCATCCTCGACGTCGTCGGCACCCCCCTCGAACGCACGTGGTCTGTGGTACACATGTACAGCA